>OMVC01000060.1 GCA_900314375.1 uncultured bacterium | reverse complement strand
CCATGACAAAGTCGAACCGTATATCGAAAGAGATATTTCAAAGTTAGAAGTTGGGCAAGTTTTAATTGCCGATGGTCATGACCTCAACTTCCAAGTAATAAACCCGTTTACAGGAAAACCCTGCCGAGCGACGTTACTTGGTTTTTTAGATTGGAAGTCAGAGGCTCTTGTCGGATATGACATTATGCTTGAAGAATGTACGCAAAATATTGCCTCTGCCCTGCGTAATGCAATATTAAACTTGGATCACATTCCACAATTTGTTTATCAGGATAACGGCAGAGCCTTTAAAAGTAAATTCTTTAACGGAGATAAAAAGTTTGAGGAACTTGGTTTTACAGGAGTTTACAAAAGGCTTGGAATAGAGCCTGTTTATGCCACTCCATATAACGCTCGTGCAAAAGTCATCGAGCGTTTCTTTTTAGAATTTCAGGAAGAGTTTGAAAAATTAGTTCCAAGTTATATAGGTACATCAATAGAAAACAAGCCGGCACACTTGATGAGGAATGAAAAATTACACAAGCAAATCCATGAAAAATATGGTTTCACTCCGACAATAGAGCAAACTCGCATGATGATAGATAAATGGCTTGAGATGTATCATTCAAAACCCTGCCCGAACGATAAAACCAAAACAATAAAAGAAGTTTTAGATGAAGTTGAAAAACAAAATATTGATGAAAATATACTTGATGATTTGATGATGGCGCAGGAAATGAAATCAATCGGCAGAAACGGAATAAGGTTCTTGAAAGCGGATTATTTTGACGAAGCACTATATGGAGTCAGAGAAAAAACAGTTATCAAATACAGTTTATTCGACCTTTCATATATTAAAGTTTATACCCTCAAGGGTGAATTTATTTGTAAAGCATATCGTGTAACGGAAACTCATCCGCTTGCACATCAAATGGGCGATATTAACGACATTGAAGATTACAAATACAAAATTGAAAAACAACAGAAACTGCGCAAGAAAACAATAAAGGCGGTTAAAGAACAATTTAACCTTGAGGATATGGATTATTTAGAAAAAGAATTAATGCAAAATATTCGCATCCCAAAACCTGAACCTGTTAAAGAAATTACTGTTAAACCTGAACCTGCAACTGAACAGAATTTCAAACCAAAAATAAAAACATCAATTGTAGCAAGACCTATTTTCAAAAATGCATACGAACGTTATGAATGGCATATGCAAAACGGGTGTTTATATCCGGAAGACAGAGAATGGCTTGCAAAATATATTAAGTCAGATGAATATCAGGAAATTTATAAATAGAAAGGAGTAAAAATGAAAAAAGTCTTTGTAAAAACAAACAATGTAAAACGCTTTATTACAATGATGAACAACCTGCAAAATCGAGCGGAAGGAGTTCCGGGGATGGCTCTTGTTTATGGTGAACCGGGGTTAGGTAAAACTCAAACCATAAATTGGTGGGCATTTAAAAATAGTGCAATACTTGTAAGATGTACTCAGCTAATGTCAGCAAGATGGCTACTATCAGAAATACTTGAAGAAATGGGAGAAATATACGGTTATAAAATTTCAGACTGCTTTAAGCTTGTAGTCAGAAATTTATTGGTAAATCCCCAAATAATAATTATCGATGAAGTCGATTATTTAACAGTAGATTCAAGAGCGGTTGAAACATTAAGGGATATTCATGACAAAACAAATGTCCCCATAGTTTTGGTTGGAATGATTAATGCTAAATCAAGATTGAAAAAATTTAACCATTTATATGACAGGTTATCTGAAATAGTAAAATTTGAGAAATTTTCAAAAAACGATATTAAAACAATTGTTCAGGAACTATCCGAAGTTGAAATGACCGATTGCGCAATAAGGTATATTTATACGAATCTAAACAGGTTCCGACAAATTGTAAAAGTAATAAATAAAGCTGAAATAATAGCAAAAGCAAACGGATTAAATTCTATTGACGAAATACTTATAAAGGAGGCAATTGCGAATGAAACAGAAAATATTGAAACTAATCAAGAAGCTTGAGAAATTTAAGTTAGAGGATATCGTTGCTCTGACAGAATTAAATGAAAAAACTGTAAATAACTACATTAATGATTTGTTCTCCGAAAATAAAATATGTAAGATATCAAAAAATGAATATGCTTATTTGCCTGAAATTATTAACAAACAAGAAATAAAAGGCGAGAGTAAAAAAGGCTTATACAAAAAGCCAATATATCAAATCGACTTAAGAAAAGAAAAACTTGAAGACATCAACCCCGAAGAATTATTCCCTAAAAAAGAAGAAGTTAAATTCTTTAATAATGCAAAAGATTATGATAAAAGAAATATCGTAAAAGTATTAACAATATTCAAACTCGCAGGAAATTTAAGAGGAGAAAGTTTAAGAAAATTTTTAATTGAATTATCGGAAAAACATCCTGAATACAAAATGTCATATTCAACTTTTGTTAGATATTACAGACAATATTTTACACAAGGTATTAGGGGATTATGTTTAAAATATGCAAATTATGCAAATGTAAAAACGGCAGTTCAGCCTAAAATGTACGAAGTATTTAAAAAATATTATTTATCAACAAAAAAATACTCTATAGCCACCGCATATAAAATTGTTTGTAAAAATTTCCCAGATTCGGATATTCCAAGCGATAAAGCATTTTATAGGCTTTTGTTAAAAGAATATAAACCCGAACATATTAAGCAATTAAGAGAAGCACCTATTAATTTGCCTGAACTATCGTATAATATCAAAAAGAAAAAAGATGATAAAAAATTATTTGAAAAATTTATCGATGCCGCAAATTATCACTATGATTTATTAGATAAAAAGAATACGGAAGTTGCAATTTGTCAAAAAGGATACATTAAAAACCATTTAATCCCCTATTTTGAAGGATATAAATTTAGAGATATTACACAAGATGTTGTAATAAATTACGAAAGTAAAATGGTTGCATTAGGGTATTCAATGGCAAGTATCCGCAGATTTTTATCCGTATTCAGTATCATATTTTCAAAATATTCCGAATGTGCGGAAGATTTAAAGTTTGTAGCCGATAATACCCCGATTCCCTCTCTTGAAATAAGCTACTATACCGATAAGGAAATAAAAGAAATAATAGAAAATAAAAAGCCTGAATTATGGATATTATGTTTAGGAATAACTCCGGCAGAGCTGTCAGCTTTAAGGTACGAGGATATAGATAAAAATAACAGGACTGTTTTTATACAAAGAGCAGTATTTCAGGGAGTTGAACAACCGCACAGAGCAAAATACCGCAAGCGCCATCTAAAAATGCCGACAATAATTTTTGATGCTATAGATTTCAAAAAGAAAGGATTAATTTTTAAAGATATAAAAATTGAAAATTATGACAAACTTATAAACACGCATATTCACTTATTATTAGAGAAAAATGTTCAAATAAATATAATCAGTAAAAATCTCGGATTTCACAATATAAAAGATTTTGCATCAAGATACAATTTCCTGCTTCCGCAAAAATTAGACGATAATTTTGAAATTTTGCAAAATTAAATCCTGCAAACACACTTATAATAACTATTTAGGTTCAGGTCATTTTATAGCACCAACCTCAGATTTTGTTTCTGCATTCACTTGCCAAATTCTCTTGCGACTGCAAGTAGAAATATACAAATAACTTATATTACCTTATTCTTGGACAACTGTAGTTCCACACAAAAGAAAAGGAGAATTGTTATGAACAAACAAATTGAAGAAAAGAAAAAATTATTTGAGGATGCTTGGAAAGTCAGGACTGATTTTGAAAAAGAAGATTTCAAATTGCGCCAAAGGGCAGAACAAGCAAAAAAGGATATTATTAAACTGCAAGAAGAAACCGAAAAATTAAAAGAAAAAAGACCTGCACTGTTGGCAGACAATAAAGATGTAAAAAAGCTGAATAAAAGGCTAAAAGATATTGAAGAAGAAATTGAAATTAATAATGATCTGATAACGGGAATAACTGCAAAAAGAGAAAAGCGTAACAATGATGTAAGAAATATAAGATATCACGTTAACCAAGCCTACAAAGCATATATTAATGAAATTCTTGCGACACTAAAAGATAAATATATGAAACTGGCTCCGGAGTTTGCAGATTTATTAACGGATATTATTGCACTTGAAGCTATGAGAAACGGAGATAGGGATTATCCTTGTTCGTTCCATTATGACGATATTATGAAATTGCCGAATTTAGATGACGAAAAACATCCGTTCTTTACCTATAATTACTACGGCATTCACATCGATAATTACAAACGTATGGAAGAAAAATACAACATACCCCAATTTGAACAATATTAGTTCTTCTTTTCCCCTGTTTAAATTCGTTTTAAGCGGGGGAAATTTTTCCTGCAAGAATTTAATCATAATTGATTATAAAAATTAAAATTAAAAGGAGTTAAAAAGGTTTTAAACAATTTTTAACTCTCTTTTTTATTCGCATTTTCATTATCAATAAAAAATGCATTTAATAAATCTGCGTTATTTCTTAAATTTTTAACTACCGGAGCAAGGTTATAACATTCTTCTATATCCGGCTGATTACCGACAAAATAATCAACAACTACGGCAATATTATATACATCTTCCGCCCACTTACTTATTTGCTTAAATTCTTTTTCACTAATATTGTATCCGTTAACTTCTTTCATAAATCCTCCTTATATCAGGAAACACATTAGCTCCAAAGATGAGAAAAAGCATTCAAATGTTTACATTGCAACACATTTGCTTGATTTAATCTTCGTTGCAATCGATTAATGTTGATAACCGAAAGGAGCATAATATGGTTGAAAAAGATTATCAATTATACGGAACAAAGATTTTGAATTTAAAAACTCAAGAAATCGGTTTGCTGATTTGCATTTGGCAAAACAAATTTGCCGATAAAACGGTAGATTTTGCAACATGTGTTGATAAAACCGGCAAACGATATAACATTGAACTTGATAATATCAGAGGGTTTGAAGATGATTTTGAAAAATAAAAGAACCCGAGAAACTTTGAATATTACATTACCGGAATTTAAAATCCGCTTTGCAAA
>OMVC01000203.1 GCA_900314375.1 uncultured bacterium | reverse complement strand
CCCCTTATCAAATTCAAGGGTTATATCTATCGGCGTTTCCTGATAAATTCCGAAATAATTGTTGCCAAAAACAAAGTAAGATGCGTAGGCACTATCAGATTACTTTTCAGAAGTTCAATAATGAAATTTTTTTCGCAACCTGAATTTGATGCGTTTTAAACACATATTCATTGCGGAAAGTTTTCCTGATTTATAATTATTATCTTTTTTATCATTCCTACTATGCTTAACTTTTGTGACATTATATTAATATTTTTCTAAAGTTTTACAGGACTTTTGCCGATATTAAAAATGGAGATTTTTAATATTATGCAAATTGATCAATATAGAATATATAGCTTACTTTCATCAACCGAAAATAAAAGTACTGCCGATATAGAAAAAATACTTTTGCTTGTGGAAGATTTTTCAAAAATATGTTCTATTGAACAAGCAAAAGAGTTTTTAAAAACAAGATATAACATCAAAAACTCTATTCAACAATTTGCTCTGGGAGCAAACAGCTTTTTGACTATAAAAGAAAATTCAAAAAAATATTCTGTAAGAATTTCATATATTCACAATAAAGAAAAAGAATGTGTAATTTATAACTATAAAAAATGATAAATAAGGAGAATTAAATGCAAAGATTAGGGAATTTAGGGATAAGACCACAAATTAATTATACTGATAGACTTAAAAACAGAGTTAACGGAAATGATGTTCAAAAAGTCGAAACAAATAACACTCCTAACTACACTATAGACGATATCTTAGATATGGTTGAAGAAGGCGACATATCAATTTTGGATAAACTTGGAATACCATATACCGATATATTAACAAAAACAGAAGATAAAAAGCTATCATTTAAATACGAAAATACACGATATACAGTTAATAATATAGAGAAAAAAAATACAAAAAATGAGGTTAAGGAAGTACCTTCAAACACTAAAACCGTGAAAAATAATGATGGAAGTTATACTGTTTTTGAATATAGCCTTAACGGTTCTTCACTGATAAAAAGTACCGAATACGATAAAGACAATAATATAACACATGTATTCCAGCCAAAGGCAGACGGAAGTCGCAGCGATAAGTATTATTCGTACGTAGATGGCAGTTTATTTCAAATACAAGAAACTATACACTATCCGGATGGAAATTATACATACATTTTCACGGACGGGAACGGTAATTTTAAGCAAAAACAAAAAGTTACACATAATGAACAGGGCGGCTTAACTTTTGATACAACAGATAAAGATGGAACAAGAAACACTATTGCCCAGAATGCAGATAAAAAAGCGTTAAATACCGCATATTACACAAGTGATGGCAAACTTGATTATAAAAACGAATATTTTTATGATTCTCAAAATCCTAATTTATTCACAATATTAAAAATTAATGCGGATGGAAGAGTTCTTTCAGAAGAAAGATATGAAGAACATACCTTTACAGACGAAAATGGTCGGGTTTGGAACGGCTGTCGCTTACTTGAAAAAGTAATAACAGAACAAGAAGAAGATGCACCAATACCTCCTTCTATAGACAATTTTATAAATTTTGACGGAAGCATTGACGAAGAAGGGTATGCACAAGCTTTTGAACAGTATGTAGAAGCAAAAAAGGAATATGACAAGCTATCCAAACAATATTCTAATGCAATAAATGAACCGGTATTTGAAACTGAAATTATTAAAAATATAAATAGTGCAATTTCAACAACCGAAGAAAAAATTGCACAATTAAAAAATTTTGGTAATTTCAAAAAAGCTAAAGAAATTGAAAAAAAATTAGAAATTTTAAAAAATCAATATTCATTTGCACAAAATGAACGAAATTCGATATTAAAATTGGAAAATATATTACTCAAAAAATTTGAACAAATGCACAAGCCAGTACCGCCAAAAGCAACAGATTACATTACTGATGATAATTGGGCGGATGAAGCTGCTTATGAAAAAGCAATGCAAAAATATTATGCACAAAAGAATATATATGACAAAACAAAAGATACTCTGAATAAAAAACAGAATTTTATTCACGAAAAATTGAACAGGTTAAATGATATTATGACTCAAATACACGAAAATATCATATCAATTTAATATTTTATGCTATAATCTAAAAAAATAAGGGGTAAAATATGAATAAATACACAGGTACACAAACAGAGAAGAATTTGGAAACCGCTTTTGCCGGAGAATCCCAAGCAAGAAATAAATATACTTATTTCGCTTCAAAAGCAAAAAAAGACGGTTATGAACAAATTGCGGCATTATTTTTAAAAACCGCAGAAAACGAAAAAGAACACGCAAAATTATGGTTTAAAGAATTAAACGGTATCGGCACTACAACAGAAAATCTTAACGCCGCGGCCAACGGAGAAAATTTTGAATGGACAGATATGTATGAAGAATTTGCAAAAACCGCAGAGGCAGAAGGTTTTCCTGAATTAGCCATAAAATTCCGAGGTGTCGGAGCTATAGAAAAACATCACGAAGAACGCTACAGAGCATTACTAAAAAATATCGAAACAAATAAAGTTTTTGAAAAAAGCGAAGTAAAAATTTGGGAATGCAGAAACTGCGGACACATTGTCGTAGGAACTAAAGCTCCTGAAATTTGTCCTGTATGCGCACACCCACAAAGCTACTTTGAAATTAATGAAAAAAATTACTAAATAATTTATAATTTTTTTAACGTACAAAATCTTATATAATAAGATTTTGTACGTTCTTTATTTTTGTGTTTTTATATGTTTAACCATACAAAGCAGCACTATAAATGTCAAAACCAATCCTATAATTAGCGCATATTTTAACGGAAGATTAAATCCTATTTTTTCACTAAAAATAAATGTCATTGTAATAAAGACATAAAATAATGCCGGCAATAGTGTCACTAAATAATTTTTCTTATTCACCGCCAGATAAACAGTTGCGCAGCATAAAGTCGGAATTGCAATCAATTGATTAAAAAACGTAAAATATCGCCAAATTACAGAAAAACTGTTTGCATTTGTCTTTGCCCAAATTAAAACCGACAAAACACAAATAACTATCGGAACAACAATCGCAAGTCGATTGATTATCTTGTTTTGCTCAACATTCAACGCATCTGCTATTGTTATTCTCAAGCCTCTTAATGCTGTATCGCCTGATGTTATAGGTAAAACTATTACCGCCAAAGTTACCAAAAAAGCCAAATTGAACGGAACAAATTTATTTGCAATAATATTTACCACATTCACAGTCCCTATAAGATTTTGAGGAACAAGATTAAGACTATATACATCCATAGCCGAGGCAGCCCAAATCATTGCAATTAAAGATTCCAAACACATCATTCCGTAAAAAATTTGTCTGCCGTCTTTTTCTTTATCAACAGTCCTTGAAATAATTGTTGCCTGCGTTGAATGGAACCCCGAAAGAAGCCCGCAGCTTACTGTCATAAAAAACATTGGAATTAGGGGTAAATGATTTGGGTGTATATTAAAGTTTGACAAATTTAAGTTTTGCAAATGAACTCCGTTTACAAAAAAGCCGACTAATACCAGCCCCGTACCCAGTATCAAAAGCATACCCAATACCGGATAAAATTTGCCGATAATTTTATCTATAGGAAATAATGTTGCAAATACAAAATACAATAAAATTACTATATACGAACATAATACTATCGGATTTGTTATCCCAAAATCTTTAACACCAAAAAATCTTTCTACAAACAAATCGCCGGAAGTATATACAAATACCGTAGCTAACAAAAGAAGCATTATTGACACGATAACCATAAAAATTTTGAAAAATGATTTGCCTAAATATTTATGAATCAAACCTGTAATTTGCGCGCCTTTATTACGAATAGAAAGCATACCGGCAAAATAATCATGCACACCGCCTGCCAAAATACAACCAACAGGAATAAGTATGAAAGCTATCGGTCCGAATAATATACCCTGTATTGCCCCGATAATAGGTCCCATGCCTGCGATATTCAAAAGATGAATAAGTGCATTTCGTCCTTTTGACATTGGGATAAAATCAACATTATCTTTATGTTTATGTGCAGGAGTTAGTCTGTCATCAGGCTCAAAAATTTTGTCCGCATAGCGCGAATATAATATGTAACCAAAAGCTAAAATTACTATACCAAAAATAAAAGTAACCATATTAATATTATAGAAGAATATTTATTTTGTGCAAAATATTGTTAATTATTTCATATTTATATCGAACAATAATTAGAAATATCTCCCGAAATCAACAGCCACATTATGTTTTATCTTATCATTTAAAGTATTACCTGATAATATTAAAATTTCTGCTATTCAATACTTGGCATATATTTGAATATTTTTTGTTGTTATTTTATTATGGATATGTGAAAGCCGAAATATTAAAAAGAATTAGAATAGAACGATATATATTTGGGATAGTAATGGCGTTTGTAATGGTTTTTGTTGCTGAAATTTCGCACGAAAATGAAATTATTTTCCCTGAAATTTGTGCGTTAACAATCGGTGCCTGGGTTAGTGAACAGCAGCCTTGGATGACAAATAAAAGACGTATTTTTATACTAATGTCATTAGCCGCGCTATTTGGAGTCCTTGTTGTAAAATATTGTGCAATACCTTTAATATTTCAGGTTTGTATATGCTTTGCATTTACCGGATTTATTCTGACACTGTTCAAAACAAATTTTGTTCCAATAATTTCAGCCTGCATATTGCCTGTCTATTTAAGAACAGAAAGTTGGATATACCCCATATCTGTATCGACAATGGCTCTAATAATCATCATTGCACAATGGCTAATGGAAAAATACCATTTTCGTCCGGTAAACAATTTTATTCCCTGCGATTTTGATATAAAAAAACAAATAATTAAATGGTCCAAACTTTTGATTGTTTTCGGACTAATCGCCCTTATACCATTTAAAACTCACCAAATATATTTTCTTGCGCCTCCGCTGATTGTTATGTTTACAGAACTTTCAAACCCCAAAAGTCCCGCAAGGAATAAACCTTTTTACATTGTAGGTCTGATGACTTTTGCCTCTTTCACCGGCTGCATTTTAAGGTTATTATTAAACGAAATTTTAGGATTACCGCTTTTTATTTGTACTGCTCTGGCTTGTACCATTTTATTTTTAGCACTTGATAAATTAAAAATATATTTTCCTCCTGCAGGTGCTATTTTATTAATACCTATGATTATAGATAAATCTTTACTTTTAAAATTTCCATTGGAGGTATTTATTGGTGCGATAATCTTAAGTTTTTGCTCAATAATCCTGTTTAGAGAAAAAGAAAACATTCAAAATTTATTATCATAATTAATCTTAGCAAAAAAGTTTATCTATCTGTCTTTGAACAGTTTTTATTTTCTTTGCCAACAACATTTCCTTTTCCGCACTTTGAATTTTATCTTCTTTTAACTTTAGAATTTCAAATATATTTTTCTTTAAATCTTTAAACTTTTTAGCAGAAGTACCTTGAGGCAACATTTTCATCCCATAAGACAGAAGTAGGTCTACATCATCATGATATATAGGAAATTCTTTGGCTTCCACTTTTGACAATGGTTCTATTATTGTTTGTAACAAGCGAGCAATCAAATGTCTGTTCTTTTTTAAAGCACTGATTGTTGGAGTCGCATCCTGTAATGCTTTAAATAGCAGACTCAATGGCAAGAATTTGTCATAATCAAAGAAATCTTTTTCTGTAAAATCTATAGCGGTTAATGATTTTTTTTGAGAATCATAGATAATATTTTGAGGGGAGACATCAAAGAATTTGCCATATTTTTTTGCATTAGCAATTTGCTTTAATATTTCGGCATAACTCTCTATAGGCAGATTATATACTTCTTCCGGATTATTAAAATAATTTAAATGTTCTCCATTGATAATTTTCATCATTCGTGTTCCGTTATCAGAAATTGCAACGACATGATTTACCTTTTCAGAAATTGGTACATTCATATTCCAATTTCCAAAATAAAATATATCTTCACCTGTAATTTTTACACAATAATCGGTTTTAGGAATTTTATAAACAACTCCTTCTCCGCCTGAACCAATAACATTAGCCACATCACGAACTGCACATCTAACCTTTCTTGTTATTCCAAGGGGAGTTAATTTTAGCAAATCCCGACCTTGAAAAGCAATTTGACATTGCCTGTTATTTTGAAAATAAGGATTTTGAAATGATAAAATTGGGGAAATCATAACTTATATAAAAACAAACAAGATATTTTTTGCCCGTAAACTAAAATTTTGCAAAAACAACAGAATAAAACATCGGTAATATCCAAATAATAGAAAAAAATCAATAGTTGCATATATAAATTTTTATGAGTACAATATATATATTGGAATTTTAATAGGTGATATGTTATGAAAAAGAGAGTTTTATTAATTGCAGCGTTGGTTGCAATAAGTACGGTTGGTGCAGGAACAGCAAATGCTGTAGATGTTTCGAGTTGGAGTGAATTGAAAACTAATAAAGATGCGGAGAATATTATTTTCCAAAACGATATCACCGCCACTGGTGAAGAGTTTCCGATGCCTCTTACTATTACAGCGGCAACAGATCAGACAATTGATGGTAATTATCACTCTTTTTCTTCACAAGGAAAATGGATTGATCAGGATACATCCCCAAGATGGATTGACTATAGCTTATCTGTTGCAAAAACAGGAGGTAGCTTAAGCTTTAAAAATTTAGGTAAGTTCTCTGATGGTAGTGCCGATAATAACACTTTTTCTTATACTGATTTAGATGGCAATACTGTATATAAAAATATTGAAACATCGGTTAATAGTTGGAAAAAGGACTTTTTAACAATTACAAAACCCATAACAGTCAATATCACAAATTCTGTTTTTGCCAATAATGGAAAAGATACGGATGCAAAGTTAATAAATGTAAGTGGTTCAGGTGCCACTTTAAATGTAACTGACAGCATTTTTTACAATAATAAAATTGCCAATGTCGATGGACTTATATCAGGAAATAGTAATAATGTTGACAGAACTCGCAGCCTGATTAATACTAATATTCTTAGCTACGTTCTTGATTTTTGTCGCCATAATTATTTCTCCTTATAATTAACATACCAAAATCCACACTCAATAAACTTGAATGCGGCAATTCGCACATACTTTAGGCCATTATTCTCATTTATAATTCTTAATTCCTATTTGCTTAACCTAATCGTTTGTATCATAACATTTATACATATTTTTTTCAATATATATAACTATTATCAAAAAAATTAGATACAAAAATTAATATGAGCAAACAATTTACAATTTGACCGAAAAGGAAAAACTTGTACAATAAAAATGATGGAAGTAACTTTCGACAAATATTCCTTAATCATTGACGGTAAGCGCATATTTATAAAAAGCGGAGCGTATCATTATTTCCGCACTCCGGGGGAAGGAATGGCACGCGACAGATTTCAAAAAATGAAATCCGGCGGATACAATGCCGTTGATATTTATTTCAATTGGAATTACCACAGCCCTGCTCCTGATAAATACGATTTTACAGGGATAAAAGACGTAAGAAAAATCCTTCAAGCAGCAAAGGATTGCGGATTATATATTATTGCACGCCCGGGACCGTTTATTAATGGGGAAGTCAATGCCGGCGGATTACCGTTTTGGCTTTTAAAAGATGAAGAAGTTATTCCGCGCAACAGAATCGGAACAGAATACAAATATTCTCCGAAATATATGGAATATATTGCGCAGTGGTATGACCAAATTATTCCTGTTATAAACGAATTTGACAATGTAATACTTTTTCAAATAGAAAATGAATATGCAACAGATTCAATGGAAGAAGACTATATGCGCGAATTATACAAAATGGCGCGCGAACGCGGAGTAAAATGTCCTATTTTTCATAATGACGCATATTTTGCGGGGTTGTGGGCAGATTGTGTGGACATTTACGCTCTTGATTTATACCCATACATAAACCCTAACCAAAATTGGAAACAGGATAATTTTTGTTTTGATACTTTAGATAATGTTGAAGAAATCTTTAGAGGCGCAAAAGAAGATTCTCCGCCGTTTATTGCAGAAATGCAATCAGGATGGTTTGATAAATGGGACGGTTCGGGGTACAAACATATACGCGACGCTTTAGGTGATGAGCATATAAACATAATGACAAAAACCGCGCTCTCTCAAGGGGTTACGTTATTTAATCATTATATGACCGTAGGAGGTACCAATTGGGCTAATTTAGCTTGTGATGAAGTTTATACAAGTTATGAATTTTGTGCACCGATTGATGAATTTGGGGTTCCGCAAAGCAATTTTTATAAAGCAAAAGCAATAAATTATTTTATAGATTCTTTTGGTTTTACCAAAACAGAGCCGAAGGATTTTGATTTTTATCAGGAAAATATTTATGTAAAGATGCGCCACGATTTGGAAAACGATTGCGATTGGCTTTTTATAAGGAATATGAACCCGCAAGAAACAGACATTCAACTTCCGTTTGATAAACAGATTAAATTACGTCCTTATGATATGAAAATTTGTCCAGTAAACCTAAAGCTTAAAGGATGCGAAATAGAATTTTCCGATTTGGAAATTTTTACAAGATTACAGAACGAAAATGAAGATGCCGTATTTATGATTGCTGATAACAAAGCAAATATTTATCTTAAAAACGGTGAAATTATATCGGGCAATAAAAAAAATTTTGAACACTTAACTTTTAAAAATGAAAATAAAACAACTCAATTTGTATTTATTTCAAAACAATTAGCGGATAAGAGCTGGGTTTTAGATAATAAAATTATTTTTAATGCAGATTATGTATTACCTAACGGCGCAATTGCTCTTGAAGAAAATTCCGAAATTGCATATTTCGATTTAAAACATAAATTTGCAAAAAAACACTATGTCTTAAATGAATTAAAACCGACAACAAAAAAAGAAATTTTGAAAATATCATCAGTTGATTTTTGTTCACCTGAAATTGATGTTGATTATGATTATTCAAATTGGCAAAAGGTCAAAGATAAAACAGATTCACTTTCTTGCGGTATGTATGATGAATTTGTCTGGTACAAAGCAAAACTTCCAAACACTCTTACAGAAATTACATTGAGTGCACGACATCTCTTTGCAGTCTATATAAACGGTAAAGAAGTTCTTAATCGCAACAGTTACAAAATAGAAAAACTTCAGGATGTTCCCGAAACCATTTCAATACCTTTAAATAAAACTATTTTAAAAAATGAAATAAATGAGCTTACCGTATTAGTTCAAAATTTAGGGTTTGATAAAGGTTTTTCAGGCGATACAAACAATCCGCGCGGACTTGTACATTTTGAAACAACTCCGCAAATTCCAATCGAGTTTTATGTGAATGAAAAGCTTTCCATAGAACGCGATAAAAAATGGGAAAGCGAAAACCCTTATTTGACCAAAATTACAACAAATTTTGATGTTGATATAAAAGATAACATATTTTTTGGAAAATATATTTCATTTGAAGATTTTGACTGCAGACGAGCAACGATATTCCTAAACGGAATAAAAATCGGCAGATACATAAAACGCACCCGCGTTCAGGATAAATTTTATCTGATAAATGAATTTCTAAAGCCGCACAACAAATTAGAAGTTGTCATATGGGAAAAAGACAGAAATATTAAATCTAAATGGGGGTTTAAATCTGATATAAAAAATGTTAAAATATTAATAGGAACATTTAAACAATATCAGTTATTCAAATGATACGAGGAGTTAAAAATGGCAATAGTACCGGAATTTTTGATTAAGAGAATTTACCAAAAAGGTTCACTAAAAAAACTTGAGAACGGAGCGAGCGTAAATTTGAAAAACATTCTGGGGCCTGGGCTTATAAGCGGATTTAATTATGTAAAAATCAATGATGTTACATTTGAGCCAAAAGACGTAAAATTTATAACCAATAATACCGAATATATCGGTACAGAGGTTTCTGAAGACAACCCTGTCGTTTTCAGACTCGGTCAAACCGGAACACTTATTATGACAGGTCAAGACTGTCTTCAAGAAGGAATAAATAAAATCATCATAGAAGCACTAAATCCGGAAGCAGGGATAGTTCAACTAAAAGCCGAAGATACTTTATCATAAAATAACAGATAAGAAAGAGAGAGAAATGAAAAAAGTTGTTATATTAAACGGCAGTCCAAGAAAAAATTTTAATACAGCCAAGCTGCTTAAAAGCGCACAGCAAGGTGCTGAATCTGTCGGCGCACAAGTTGAGTATTACAATCTTTATGACTATAATTTTAAAGGTTGCATGAGTTGTTTTGCCTGCCAGCGAAAAGGCTCAACGACAGAAGGCGTTTGTGCTTTAAGAGATGATATCAGACCGATTCTGGAAAAATGTATAAGTGCTGATGCTATAATACTTGGTTCGCCTGTTTATTTTTCATATCCGACCGGAGTTTTCAGAAGTTTTGTCGAAAGATTGCTTTTTGCAAACCATACATATATGGTAGACAGAGAAAACGGAGGATTAAAAAGAAGGTTAAGCAGAACTATCCCTACAGGGGTAATTTTTACAATGAATTGTCCTCAAGAACTTGCAAAAGATATTAATTATCCGATATTATTGGGAGAAAGCGTCAATAATTTACAACATATAATGGGATATTGCGAAGGTTTGTATTCATACGATACAAAACAATTTGCCGATTTTTCAAAATATAATTGCGATTTATTTGATGAAGAACACAAAACAAAAGTTCAGGAAACCCAATTTCCGAAAGATTTGGAATCGGCATACAATTTAGGTAAAAAATTAACAGAAATGGCAATTGAAGAATAATTATGAATAAAGATAAACTGCAAAATTTTTATGAACAGATGGCAAGCGGAAAAGTTGTAGAAGGAAAAATGCTTGAACTTTTCAATAAATTAAGCCAAGAAGCAATAAAAATTACAATGGAAATAAACACTAAATACCATACTCCGGAAGAAATTGTTGATTTATTTTCAAAACTTACCCAAAAAGAAGTTGATTCTTCATTTAGGTTATTTCCGCCTTTTTACACTGATTGCGGAGTTAACATAAAGGTTGGCAAGAATGTTTTTATAAACGCTTGTTGCAAGTTTCAAGACCAAGGCGGAATTACGATTGGTAACGGAGTTTTAATCGGTCATAACGTTACACTGGCGACATTAAACCACGACGAACGCCCCCAATACAGACAAAACATTTTCCCTAAACCTATAAACATAGGAGATAATGTTTGGATAGGCTCAAATGCCACAATTCTTTCCGGAGTTACAATAGGTGACGGCGCAATTGTAGGTGCTAACGCTTTAGTTACTAAAGATGTACCTAAAAATACTATTGTTGCAGGGATACCCGCTAAAATTTTAAGACAAGTAAAACAATAACCTACAAGCCGGCATTTTTATATACTTTATAATCCGCCATTATTCTTGAAACAAAAGACCTGGAATATCCCGGAACTTTATTGCCGTTACGGGAAATATTTAGAGGTTCCACTTGATAAGCTGCAACCGCAAGCTCCATAGAACCAAACTTATTATACATATTTTTATAATAAGTTATTCCGCCTTTTATATTGTCGTTCAATTCATAAGCATTAAGTCCCATAGTTTTTGCCGTTGCCGGAGATAATTGGAACACCCCGACATGGCCGCTTGCACTTTTTATATTTTGATTAAACCCTGACTCTGTTTTAGCAATACTCAGAACAATCGCAGGATCAACACCCATTGATTTTGCTTGAGTAATAATATTCTGTTTAATTTCATCGCTCGTTGCCCCAAAAGATGATAAAGAAACAAAAATACACAAAATCACAGAAAATAAAATTCTTAAAATATTTTTCATAAACATATAAACCCTCATTTTTGTTTATTATACCACAAGAAAATATATACCACTTTTTTTAATAATATGTTATTATCCATATTAGTATGGATACGAATAAAAAGAAAAAATTAGCAGCAAGCATATCAATAACATCAAATATATTTTTAACAACGCTAAAACTGATAGTAGGAATTATTAGCGGAAGTTTGAGTATTATATCTGAAGCAATTCATTCATTAAGTGACTTCCTTGCCTCAATTATTACCTATTTTTCAGTGGTTAAATCAAGCGAGCCTGCAGATGATGACCATCCTTACGGACATGGAAAATACGAAGATATGGCAGGTTTTATTGAAGGATTATTAATAATTTCGGCTGCAATTTTTATAATATTCAAAGCGACAAAAAAAATTGTATTAGGCATACCGTCAGAAACTGAAAACTCCCTCGGAATAATCGTAATGTCTGTAGCTGTCGTTATGAATTTTCTCGTAAGTTCTTATATTTTTAAAGTTGCAAAAACTTCCGATTCAATATCACTATACGCTGACGGACAACATTTAAGAACGGATGTATATTCATCTCTGGGAGTTTTAATAGGTTTATTGTTGATTAAAATAACAGGCAATCACGCACTTGATCCGATAATCGCAATTTTAGTTGCGGCTTTTATATTCAGAACAGGTCACACAATAACAAACAAATCCTGGATGAATCTGCTTGATCATTCCCTGCCTGAAGAAGACATCAAACAAATCGAGCAAATTATAAATAATTATTCAGGCATCACTAAATTAAAAATTCATGGGATAAAAGCTCGCAGACTTGGTCCCACAAAGGATATAAACCTCACTTTGCAATTCAAAAAAGATACCACAATTTGTGAATGTCATAAGATTTGCGACGAAATAGAACAAAGCATAAGAAAAATTTACCCGAATTGTTCAATATCTATCCATGCTGAACCTATGATAATGATAGAAAATGAGAAATTATAACAGATTACACCATTAATCCTGTTACTAATTTTCCATTTACAATGAACTTATCGGATTTTTATTTATATAAATTAATATATTATAGCTATTTTTATACAATATGATATAATTGAAAAATATTTTACTGGAATTAAGATTAAGGAGTTGTTAAATATGGCTCAAACCCACACTATAGTATGGGCAATGAGTTAAATAACATGACTTGCATGAATACATCAAATTTTCATGCAGGATTTTTTCGTATAAAAATTACAATTTACAAATAAAGGAGAAAGATTTTATGGCAACAACAAAGAAAATTACAAAAAAAGGGACTTACACAATCAAATTAAACAGTAAGTCAAAGGACATGGTCTATACCATTTCAAGCAGTAAGATTGCTAAAGGGGTACACTTTAATATTGCGGCACAAGTAGGTTACATGAGTGTTTACGAAAAAAGCGGAAATAATTTGATGATATATACTGTTTCTGAGAGCGGAAAAACAATTACAACCAAAATCACTAATTATTACAAATATTATCCGAGCAATAATACCCTATTAAATGATCCAAGTAGTTTTGGTCCAATAAGTCCTGAAAGGGTAGCAAGCATGGCTTCAGTTATTGATTTTAGTAGCGGATATACATTGAGTAATGCATCTAAATACGGAATCATAGGTAAAAAAGGTAATAATTACTATGATTTGATAACAAACAAAGAGTCCGATGGTATTTACGAGCTGGGCGGAAATGATACTTATAATATTACGGCAGTTTATGGTTCAATACCGGTAATAGGTGATTTTGCAGGTAATGACAAATACAGGGTGACAAACGGTTCTAAAGCTCATATTTTTGACTTCAAAGGTAATGATAATTACGTTCTAAATAGATCTAATAGGGTAGACATAGAAGATAGAGCAGGCAACGACAAGTATAATATTTATTATACTAATGATGATATTACCATTACTGACAAAAAGGGGAATGACAAATACGATATTACATACAATTATGATTATGTATATATAACAGATTCTGCAGGTAATGATTCTTATAACATATCATATAATGATGAAGAAGTCTTTATAACGGATAATGCAGGAAACGATAAATATAATGCCGTAAATGCTTATTGTGATGTAGAGATAACAGACCAAAAAGGTAATGATAGCTATTCGTTTATGTATAGTGATGAGGATGTTATTATCGATGATAAAGCAGGCAATGATAAATATAAGTTTAATTCTGTATACTATACCGATATTACAGAAGCAAAAGGCAATGACACCTACACACTAAAGGCAGGTAAGAAAACTGAAATTACCGATTTAGCAGGTAAAGACACATATAATATTTCTCATAACCTTTCAAAATTAGTAATCAAAGACGGACAAGATGGTTCAAAAGCCGGCGGTAATGATAAATACAACCTGAATTATATAACCGATGACGGCTCCACAAACAGTATTGATGATTACTACGGAAAAGAAACTTACAATTTGAATGAGGTAGAGAGTATAGATATTTATGATTATCGCCTCAATGATGTATATAATATCAAAAATACCGGCTGGGCAGAAATTAATGATTTTGGTAAAGCAGAAAAAGTCGGCAAAAAGATGGACTACACTCTTGCAAATGACAAGTATAACGTAACAAATTCCGGAGTTGACATTACTGATGCTGCAGGAAATGACAAATACAATTTCTCATATTCACAAAAAGCTCCTTCGTATGTTTATGATGAAGGCGGAAAAGATAATTATACATTAAAATACGCAAATGTTGAGATAACAGACCTTAAATCATCTGTTGATGCATATAATATAGCAAATTCCACCGCAAGTATTAACGACGCAGGCGGAAATGAAACATATAAGATTTCATCATCAAATGCCACAATCACTGATAATGGCGGAACTGACACATATAAGATTACATCTTCAAATGTTAAAATCACTGATAAAGGAGCATCTAAAAAAGATAGCTACACTGTTAATGCAATAAATAAAAGAATCAGTATTTCCGACGATGGCGGAAGCGGTGATATCCTGACAATTACAGGAGCCAAGAAGGGCAATATTATCTTTATGGCAGACTATAAAGAAGAAGCTTATACAGCCGGCTATGGTAATGTTAATTCTTGTGCTCTATTCTTATTTGATAAAACCAATAAAGGCTGCATAAAGATTGATAACTTCTTTGCAAAATATGATGGTTCCATGAACCAATATATAGAAACTCAAGATGGTAATAACAAAAAAGGTGAAGGTTATATTGAAAAAGTAATGGTAGGAAAAAGTAATATATCCGGAACATTAATGTCATATTTAAATGAGTCTACAGTACGTGAAATTGGCAGTCATGTAGCTCAATGGCTATGTCAGGAGGATAATTTCGCTAATGTTTCTGATTTGTTTGCAAACGGAACTACCGAAGATATATCAAACTTTATTACATATTGTGTCAATAATAACGTTGCATAGGTATAATTTTGGTAATAATTAAACAAAAGGTGCATCAAAAGATGCACCTTTTGCTGATTAATTTGTAAGGACTTATTGATTTTTTGCAATACTCTTAAAAAATTCAATTTGTTTTGGCAAAAGCATTTTTAAATCATAATTTTTTACGACAAATTCTCTTGCATTTTCACCCAGTAATTCATATTTTTTAGGGTTATCAAGCAATTCATTAACTCTTTTTATAATGTCGTCTATATCAAAAAAGTCAACTAACAATCCGCTGAATTTGTTTTGCATAACCTCAATAACAGGCGGAGTATCCGATGCCACAATAGGACAACCGACAGACATAGCCTCCAAAAACGACCAAGATAACACAAACGGATATGTCAAATACACATGGCAAGAAGATACCTGCAATAATTTTACATACTCATCATAAGGTAACGACCCGACAAAATGTAATCTTGATTCATCAAATTCCAATTCGCGAAGCATTTTTTGTTTATATGTGTCGTTTTTTAAATGTGCACCGTAACAAATTCTATCCTCTCCGCCGATTAAAACTCTCAAATTCGGACGCTGTTTCATCAAAATTGATGCCGCTTTCATAAATTCAGGGAAACCTCTGTATTCTTCCATACCGCGAGTTGCATAAGTCAACACTTCGTCTTTTTTTGTCAACACAATATCAGTATTGGGAATTTTAAACTTCACATTCTTATTCGGTCGGCAGAAATCAGTATCTATCCCTTCGTGAATAACTTTTATTTTATCTCTGAATATTTTAGGGATTTGAGATTTCTGCCATTGAGTTGGAGAAATGCCCCAATCACAACTGACTAAATCCTGTAATATATGGGAATTTTTTATTTTTAGTGAAGCTTTTGCATCAATATCCAGAACCTTTCCGCCAAAATCAACATCGGAATTTACCGGATTATAATACCACTCAATATGCGCAACATAAGGAACATCCGGAAAAATTTCTTTTGCAAACAAAGAAGCGCCCCAGCTGTGCCCGAATATAACATCAGGCTTAAACCCCTGTTTCTGCAAAGATATCAAAACTTCTGCCGCGGATTGCCCATGAATAATCGATTCCTCATAAAACCTCAAGTATCTGTGGCAATTATTAGGAACTTTGCGTTTCAATTTGTAAGTATATTTTTTTATACCGCCGAAAGTTTTTGTTTCAAGGTTGTTTGTAACAAAAACCACTTCGTTATTTTTATCCTTTGCAAGTTCTAAAGCCAAATGTTTAAACTGCGCCGGAAAATTTCTGTGTAAAAAGAGAATTTTCATCTATCTTACCTTTATACTCTCATCCATATATTTTATCAACGGATAAATAAAGAATTCAATAATTCTTCTTTTACCAATTTTTATTTCGTTTGTCGTTGACATACCGTATTTGATAGTTTGTTCTTTACCTTCAACCAGAAGCGTCGTATTTTTTGGTTCTATATAAACTTCATAAATCGGACCTAACTTTTCATCCTCAATACTGTTTGGAGAAACAACAGTTACAACGCCGTCTAAAATGCCGTACTTTTGAAAATTATAAGTATCTATTTTTATAGAAACAGGCATCCCTTTTTCTACGAACCCGACATCTTGATTTAAAACTTGAGCTTTTATTACTTTAGTTGCATCTTTTGGAACAATTGTCATAATCTTTTCGGCAGGCTGAACAACGCCGCCTTCTGTGTGTACCAAAATTTTATTTACATATCCTTCAATAGGTGATTTTAGATATTGTTTTTGCTTTTCTATTTGTACTCTTTTGTTTCTGATTTCTGCTAAAGATGCACCCAAAGATGCGATTTCATGGGATAATTCGGTAACTTCTTTTGCGCTTTGGTCATACCTTGAACTCGGAATAATATCTCTGACAGATTCCAACCTTGCTTTTTCGCTGCGGGCAATGGATAACTTTGTTCTGTCAGAAGCCATTTGTTGAGAAATTCTCGCTTCTTCTTCTCTTAAATTATTTAGTTCCAACTCCGGCTCATATTCCGCAGGAGAAACAATGGCAACAAGCTGACCTTCTGTAACATACTCACCCTCTTTAACCGCAAGTGTAGTTAAAACCCCTTTTTCTAAAGATTGAACCAATTTTTCTTCCCCTGTAGGAATAATAATTCCGCGTGCTGTTACAACAATATCAACTTTCCCAAAGTACATCCACAACCCTGCAATAAGCATAAATATTATGATTACCCAAAACATCGTATTCCCGATAGGATTAAGCGGAGCATCTTCTATTTCCGCCAATATCGGTTTGAATTCGTGACTGTCATCCGCCTTTGGAAACAATTTATTTATAAAATCGTGAAAAAATCTCATTTTTTACTCCTATGCACTTTGTGCTTTATATAAATTTTTATAGTATCCGTCGTGTTTTAAAAGTTCTTCATGTGTACCGACTTCTACAATTTCACCGTTATCAAAACATACTATTCTGTCACAATCTCTTATTGTTGATAATCTGTGAGCAATAATTATTGTCGTTCTGCCTTTGGAAATCATTGCCATATTATCACGAATTATTTTTTCTGATTCGTAATCAAGTGCGGATGTTGCTTCATCAAAAATCAAAATTCTCGGATTTGAAATTAACGCCCTTGCTATTGCAATACGCTGTTTTTGCCCCCCGGATAAAGAAGAACCTCTTTCTCCGACTTCCGTATCATATCCTTTCGGGAACTTTGAAATAAATTCGTGAGCTCCCGCAATTTGTGCAGCCTGAATTATTCCTTCCATAGGAACATTTGGTCGAGGCTGTGCAATATTATCTTTTATAGTTCCGGAGAACAGGTAATTTTCCTGCATCACTATACCGATATTTGTTCTCAACCATATCGGATCAATATTTCTTGTATCAATTCCGTCAATAAAAATTGTACCTTCGGTTGTATAATACAAACGCTGGATAAGCTTGGTTATTGTTGATTTCCCGCTTCCTGAACGCCCTACAAAACCGATCTTTTCACCTGCTTTAATGTCTAAATTGATATTTTTTAACACAAGCGGAGCATCCACATTATAACGGAATGACATGTTTTCAATTTTTATATCACCTTTAACGTGACTTAATGTAATAGCATTTTCTGATTGTTTTTCTAACGGGCTGTTTAAAATATCTCCGATACGATCAACCGCCAAAAGCGTTTGTTGAAACTCATTCCACAAACCGACCAAACGTAACATCGGAGCTGCAAATTGTCCCGAAAACATTTGGAATGCTATCAATTGACCTATAGTAAGTTTATTTTCGATAACAAGCATTACACCGACATATAAAATTGCTATTGTCATCCCCTTTTGCAAGAATCCGCATATAGAACCGGTAAAATTGCCCATTATAGCAAGATTAAAACTGGATTTTAAATATTTACCCAATTTTTCTTCCCATTTACGGAACATTGAACCTTCAATCGCCAAAGATTTTACTGTTTGAACACCTGTCACCGCTTCTACAAGATATGAATTTGAATGAGCTCCCATTTGAAATTTTTCTTCCAAACGAACCCTTAATTCAGGAGTTATTAATACATAAATTACGGCAATTATACCCAAAAATCCCAATGAAATAAAAGTCAATTTTGGGCTGTAAACAAACATTATCGCTAAAAATACCAAAGAAAAAAACGCATCAATCAACACAGAAACAGATTTATCCGTTATAAATTCTCTTATACGGTCTAATTCTCTTACTCTTGCAACAATATTCCCGACTTGTCTGTTTTCAAAATATACATAATACAATTTAAACAAATGTCTGAATAACTTTGCTCCAAGTTTAGCATCAATTTTATTAGTCGTATGTATAAATATATAGTTTCTTGATAAATTCAATAGCAACTCAAAAATTGCAACAATAATAAACGCAAATGCCAAAACATCCAATGTCGCAATCGTACGGTTTACAAGAACTTTATCCAAAATTACCTGCGTAAATAATGGCGTTACAAGCCCGAATAATTGGACCACAAACGAGCCAAGCAAAACTTGACCTATAATCTTTTTATACTTAAAAATTTCATTAAAAAACCATTTAAAGCCAAATTTAACATCACTTTGTGCATTTTTATGACTTAAAATTATCACTCCGTTTTCTTTTATTTGCTCCTGTAATTCATCAAACGTATGAGAAGTAGGATGCTTTTCAAGAGGTACAAGAGTCAAAGCTTTATTCTCCTCGCGTTTTATTGCCAAAAGAATAATATATTTGTCATCTTTTAATTGCAAAATTGCAGGCAAAGGATATTTTTCACTAAAATCTTTCAATTTTATATTTTTTCTTTTAACCTTAAAGCCTTTATTTTTGGCAATTCTTATAATTTCTTCAGGCGAAGTTTCAGCCGTTGCAATACCATATTCACGAACAATAGAGCGCATATCTATATCAGTATTGTTCATTTTTGCAACAATATCCAATGATACCAAACCCGTATTCACCTGTGGTTTTACTTGATTATCTTCCATTATTCTTCCTCTGTTAAAATTTGTATGCCTCTTGTTATTGCTATTTGCGTTATTGAATTTTTAGAAAGCTCGATTTTTTGATTTAAAAGTTCAACTTTTGCATTGTTTTCTTCTATAGGAGAAGCAAGCTTTTTACTGACAAGCTTGCGGGTTGAATTTTCTTTATCGGTTAATTCTTTTATTGCAGTACTATTTTCGTTTATTTGTTCATCAAGATATATTAAATTTGAGCGCATAACTGCAAGTTTTGTCGCAAGCTCTGCTATTGCTTTATCTCTTTCTACTTGCAATTGTTTTAATTCTAACGCTGTTTTTTGAATTAGGGCACTGTTTTTAAACCCATCAAATAACGGCATACTTAGAGATGCTCCGACAGATAAGTTTGAAGGTTCTATATCTAAACTTTTAGGATAATTGCTGTGATTAGAACCATACCAATAATATCGCCCGTATGCATTCAATTTTGGATAATTGTTGCGTTTAGCTACTTGTAATTCCAATTCTTTTTTCTTTATGTTTTCTTCGTGTATTTTCCAAATAATGCTTTTGGTATAATCTTGAAACTTTAACACATCAAAATCTGATTTTTTCAAATCTGATATTTTTAAATTTTCCGAATCGTATTCTTCTCCCGTATAAAAGGACAGCCAATTTATCGATTCATTACGAATGGATTTCAATTCATATATTCTATTTTTTGCGTTACTGACTCTTACTTTTGAATCATTTAATTCTGTTTTTGAAATTTCTTTTGCTTTGTATAATCTTTCGTTTAATTCTAAAGTTTTTTGTTCCAAATTGAGAATTTCTTTATTTATATCAATTTGTTTTGTGGTTATTAAAATCTTTGTATAAGTATCCAATAAAGTCATACTCATATCCTGATATTTTTGTTTATTTTCAAGCTCTTTAATTTTTACATCTTTTTTTGCGATTTTTAAATTGCCGCCGCGAACTCCGAAATCAAACAAATTATACATTACATTTATACCCAATACAGATTGAAAACGCGTATAAGGATTGATAAAAGCTTCCCCTATAGACATAACGGTGGTTTCACGAATATCACGATAGTTTTTGGTATATTCCATACCGCCGCCAAAATTTAATTTAGGGAAATATTCGCTTCTTGCACCGCGAACATTCTGTTTCGCTATTAAAATATTATAATCAGCAATTTTCAAATCGTAAGAATGGTCTTTTGCTTTCGCTAAAACATCTTCAAAATTTATTTTTCCAACTAACTTTTCAGATTGTTTTTCCGCTGTTTCAACAGTCGAACCCTCCTCAACACAATATCCCGCAGGGACAACTGCAGAGCAACTAAATAACAAAATTATTGAAATAAATATTTTTATACTATTCCTTCTGAACGACAACATAAACTTAATTCCGAAAAGAGCTTCGGTTTTATTTTCCGTAGCTGTATATATAGCAGGATATTATCATAAAAATATATTAAATCAAATTAAATAGAATATAAAATTTGAGCATGTTATACTTTTGTTAATAAGATATGTTTAATTTGTCCGAGGAAATAAAGAATACCTTAAAATTAGCGCTAATTGCAGCAACGCTTATAGCATGTTTTTATGGCGGGAAATTTTTGCAATCCCGAAATAAAGCCATAAAAATATATTCATCTGCACTGGAAGATTTTAAGAATAAGAATTATTCAAATTCATACTATTTATTTTCACGTATAAATCCTATGTCAAAAATAAAACCTGCCGCATTATACAGACAGGCTCAATGTGCGGGAATACTTGACGATAGCGAATCCGAAGAAGTTGCATATAAAACACTCATCTCGCGTTACCCTAATAACGAATTATCAACAGATGCGCAGTACAGACTCGGACAAATTCTAATAAACAAAAATCCGAAGGATGCAAAAAAATATTTTAAAAACGTTATAAAATCACATTCACAAAATGATTATAAAATAGCTTCAGAATATTATTTAGCAAAAATTATGGCATTTGAATCACCTGATAAAAAAGAAGAAATAGAAAACGGTTTTCGCCAATATCTGACACAATATCCTGATGGCAGATTGGCGCCTGATGTAATAAAAACTTGGCGCGAATTTGATTCCGAAATAAAGCCCGATGATTTAATACTAATAGCAAAATCATATTACAAATCAGGAAATTATAACGAAGCTGAAAAAATTCTTTCAAATACCGATCTAAAAAAAAGCTGGGCTATTCAAGGTGCTAATTATATAAAAAAAGGACAAGCCCAAAAAGGTAAATCTATTATATTAGACGGTATTTCAGAAAATGGCGATAAGGTTAATAAATCAGATTATAATAATGCCATTGAAGAATATATAAAAACAGAACAAGATTATTATCAAGCATCTTCCTATTTATTAGGAAAAGCTAAAGGTAAAAATAAAGACTATATTTGGAATATAAAATGCAAACATTCTCCAAAATCGTCAAGACTTGCCTGCTATGAACAGTTGTACGCCAATTTTCCAAAAGGTCAGTATGCGCAAAATGCTATGGAAAATATAATTTTAGGAAGAATTTTGAATAAAAATTACGGAGGCGCAAAGACTGTCGCGGATGATTATATCCTAAAATATCCCGAAGGTAATAATATTGATATGGTAATGTTTTGGCGTGCAAAAATTGAACAGAAATATTCGCATAATCCGCAATTTGATATTTTATACAGAAATGTAATAAATAATTTTCCTGATTCATACTATGCATATAGAGCCTTTTGGATTACAAAGAGTTTAAATAATGCGGTTATACAAACAAAACTTGATGTAAAGCCTGTAGAATTTCCATATAGATACCCGTTAAAAAATTCTTTATTATATAATCTTATACTTGTTCAAGACTATGATTTGATAAAAAAAATAACGGATGATGAATTTATAAAAAGCTGGGCTGAATATAAACAAGGACATTATATGACATCTGTTTACACCGCCCAAAAAGCAATGGAAAAAATAAAAAACAAACCTCCAAAAACAGATGTGAGATGGCGTTTGGTTTATCCAATGAATTATTACAACCAAATTAGAAATAATGCTGCAAATTACAATAACGATTTGGCTCTTATAATGTCACTAATAAGAGAAGAAAGTCATTTTAACACTTATGCTCAATCAGGAGTCGGCGCAATCGGTTTGATGCAATTAATGCCATCCACGGCGCATGATGTCGGAGTCAATTTCGGCCTAAGTTTTAACACTACCGATTTATTCAACCCTGAATTGAATATAAAACTAGGCAACATATATTATTCATCTTTAAGAAAAATGGCAAACGGTCTGGATTTATCGGCAGTTGCCGGTTATAACGGTGGTATGGGTTCGGTTCAACGTTGGAAAAAAACTTTATCATATTCTGATACGGATGAATTTGTTGAACAAATTCCTTATGACGAAACAAGAAACTATGTAAAAAAAGTTTTTAGAAGTTATTGGAACTACGTAAGAATTTATCAGCACTAAACGTAGGAATAATTTGTGCACGCTTTTCAAATTTATTGTTCTCTTTCCTTTTTGATTGCGATGCAAAAAGGAAAGTGAACCGAAAGGAAAAACACGCTTTTCACTGCGCTGCCAAACGGCATCGCTCCGCGTAATAATATTGAGCAGAATTGCCCGTACGTTTTGTCCTGTCGGACAAAATCTATAGCGAACCTAAAAAACGGTTCGCATGCAGCGCCGGATTTAACAAACGCGCGGCGTTGTTTTAGCCGCGCGCTTGAAAAATACTACGCATAAAGCGATATGCCATATCATTTACCCCTCGCCCTCCGCGAAGTGAACAATAATTGTTATGCGAGAAAACTACAAAAACGGACTTGTTTGAGCGAATGCGAGTTGTCCGTTTTGTATTCGAGCATTAC
>OMVC01000006.1 GCA_900314375.1 uncultured bacterium | reverse complement strand
CCTTGTTTTTCACAAATTTCTGCAAAATCAGCTCTTTCAGACATAAATCCGTATCCCGGGTGAATCGCATCTGCACCTGAAACCATTGCAGCAGACATAATTGCAGGAATACTTAAATAACTGTCTGCACTTTTTGCCGGTCCTATACAATATGCCTCCGTTGCCAATCTGACGTGCAATGAATTTGCGTCGGCTTGAGAATATATTGCAACTGTCGGTATTCCTATTTCACGACATGCTCTTATTATTCTGACGGCGATTTCGCCTCTGTTTGCTATTAAAACTTTTCTAAACATTGTTATCCCTCTTTATTTATAATAGCGGAGCAAGAACCCGCCTTACTTGCTTAATTGGTTGACAGTTGAATGGTTGAAAAGTTGAATAGTTATATCAGTGCTTACGCACAAATATATAATCTTTTTGCTTGCAAGGCTGAAATAACCCTTCAACCTTTAAACTTTTTACCTTTCAACTTATTCCACATACATCAAGACTTGACCGAATTCTACCGGTTGTCCGTCTTCAACGCAAATTTCCGTAACTTTTCCTGATACTTCGGCTTTAATTTCATTCATCATTTTCATAGCTTCGATAATACAAACAACATCACCTGCATTTACGGATGTTCCAACCGAAACAAACGGTGCAGAATCAGGTGACGGTGATGTATAAAAAGTTCCTACCATAGGGGATGTAATCGGAGTACCTGATTTTTTATTCTCTTGTATAGGAGCTTCCGTTGCAGATTCTGCAGGATTTTTATTTACAACAGGAGTTACAGCTGCCGGAGCAGAAATAACAGGTGCAGAAGCTACCATAACCTCTTTTCTTATTGTAATAGCCTGTTCGCCATCTTCTAATGAAATTTCGGTTAAACCCTGTTCATTTATTATTTGCGATAATTTTTCTATATATTCTGTTTCAAATTTCATAAGTTTTCCTCTTTATTATTTATAAAGGCGGGCAAGTGACTGCCCGACTACTATGTCATCCTGAACTTGTTTCAGGATCTCTTAATTTAATTTTTAAAATTTAAAGATTCTGAAATAAATTCAGAATGACAAAATTTTAAAAATTTAAACTCTATCCAAATATTCGTTGGTTCTGGTATCAACTCTGATAACGTCACCGTTAGCTACGAAGAACGGAACATTAACAACCGCACCTGTTTCCAAAGTAGCAGGTTTTGTACCGCCTTGAGAAGTGTTTCCTTTTTCTGACGGCGGAGTATCGACAACTGCCAATTCAACGTGAGGCGGAATATCAACACCGATAACTTTACCTTCGTGAAGTAAAATCATAACGTTCATATTTTCTTTTAAATACTTTTTGCCGTCCCCTACTTGAACTTCCGAAACGTGTAATTGATCATAAGTTTCATTATCCATCATTACATAATCGGAACCTTCCTTATATAAATATTGCATTTCACGTCTGTCTAATGTAGCTTTTGCAACTTTTTCGCCTGCTCTGAAGGTTTTTTCAACAACTTGACCCGTCATAACGTTTTTCAATTTAGAACGTACAAAAGCAGAACCTTTCCCCGGTTTAACGTGTAAAAATTCTACAACTGACCATAAGCCGTTATCTAATTCTATTGTTAAACCTGTTTTAAAATCGTTTACTGAAATCATATTTTTCCCCTTATTTAATATAAGCTAAATTCATTTTACTTGCTCATTTTATCATAAATATATTTTTTTTCCAATTTCTGTATAAATCTTGTTACAAATAAGGAATGTAAATTTATGTAAAGGAGTATTGAAATTTCTTAAAGATATTTTTTGTAATTGCCGATTATACATACAAGGAGTATATTTACATGGAAATCAATAACGCGGATTTGTTAAAAATAACCGGACAAAAAGCTATAAAAGCCGGCGAGGATTCTGCATTAAAAATTGAGATGGATGAGATTAAAGTTATTTCTTGCGTAGATTGGTTGTATATTGACGAGCAAGATGAGGATTCCGTCACAATAGATGGCAAAACGGTTAATTTATTCGGTTCTGCGACTGATTCAGAAATAGAGTCTTTATATAGCACTCCAAATTCATCTGATGAAACTGAAGTTAAAACCCTATATTCTGAAACCGGAAATCCTGCGCTTCCCAATGATGAGCAAATTAAATCTGCACTTTACAGATATTTTAATCCCGAAATTGTTTTTACGAACGGTAAATATTCATTTAAAAATACCGATGAATTGTTTGAATATTTTGCTGATAAATTTGGTTCGAATGTATCAAACGGTATAACAAAAGCTCAATTGACATCATTGACTCAAGATGATGATGCAGAAGACCAAAACAATGATTTTTTCGGAGTATTAAATCGCGCCTTTGCCGAAAAAGGACCAAATGATGTTATTACTTATAAAGAAATTAATAATTTACTTATAAAAGCTGCCGGTTCAGATGCCAGAATAACTCCTGAAGAATTTAAAAATAAAGTAAATCAGTATTCAAATAAAGTTCAAAATGAATTTGCGTCTTGTAGCAGTAATAACGATAAAATGGAATTTATATTGAAGAAAACAAGAGAATATCTCATCGCAGCAGGATTAGATATTCAGTTAGCGGCAATGGACAGATTGTTAGGTTTAACCGATACCAATCCAAACGGCGATCATGTTTGTAATAAGGGTCAAATAGCATTTGCCGCTTTTGAACCAAATTCTGACGGTTCGACTACTCTCGGAACATACCAACCGACAAGCGCATATAGTTTTTGCAACGGGGTATATACATCAGTAAAAAATAATCAAAAATACTGGGTTCAACTTTGGGCAGGGGATGAAGACGGAGTGGATACAGATATCCCTGATGGCGGCTTGACTCTTAATAGTGATTATTTAGACGCTAACAAACATAAGTGGTATGAAGTTGTTGATACAATGGTGCATGAATTGACTCATGCTACAGCATATTACTATTATAATGTGGTAAAAAATTCAGAAGGCAACGTAACAGCAATATTGCCGACAGCAAACGGACTTGATTATATGAAAAAAGTCGGAGCATTGACAAATTCCGAATATGACAGATTCTCAGGATATATTGCAGGTACAAATACGTTACAGGACGATGAATTGGCACGCTTGGAATACTTACTTGTAACAATGTGGGGTGAATATAGAGCATATCAGGCTGATGCGAATTATTTAGACAGTATTGGCGCAGATGTCCTTGATGGTTCGTCTGACTTAACAACGGCCGTAAACGGTTCTCAAGAACAGTCAACAATAGAACAACATATTTATAAGTATTATGACAATAACGGATCACCGTTAGATGATTACGGCAATCCATCAGATGTTTTTAACCCGTGCCCTGATTGGGATTGGTGGTCTTATAAAAATTCATATTATGCGTAAATATCAATTTTCTCCGTCTGACGTTGTTTCTGATGTCGCGGGACTTTGAGTCTGTGCCGGAGCCTGCGTAGGTGTCGATGTCGAAGTTTGAGATGATGTTGTCGCAGAAGATGAAGTTGACGACGAAGTTGAAGTCGCATTTTGAGTTGTAGTTTGAGTAG
>OMVC01000063.1 GCA_900314375.1 uncultured bacterium | reverse complement strand
GTAATGCTCGAATACAAAACGGACAACTCGCATTCGCTCAAACAAGTCCGTTTTTTGTAGCTTTCTCGCATAACAATTATTGTTCACTTCGCGGAGGGCGAGGGGGTGGGGTAAATGATATGGAGTTTCACTTAAAGCGTAACATTTTTCAAATGCGCGGCGTTGTTTTAGCCGCGCTGAAAGATTTTTGCCTAAAATAGGCAAAAACACATGTTACCGCGTAAACGGTCTGTGCGATGCCGAAGGCATTGCCATGATACAGCGTTTTTTCTCTTTCTTCGTTTATTCTTTCTCTTTTGCTCGCAACAAAAGAGAAAGAATAAACTACTCATAGCGTTATTTATCTGTAATACTAGGGCAATTACACAAAATAAAAAAGCAAGTTTAAGAAAACTTGCTAAATGTTTTAGGGATATATTAAAAATTTGAGGTAATTAAATTTTTTATTTAATTGATGTCATTAGTCTTTCATCAATTTTTCTGTCTATTTTCTTCAACACTGTTCTCATTCTGGCTGCATTATTTACTTTGGAATTTTCTTCTTCAAAATTCTTTCTATAGCGTCTGTACATCTCAATTTCTCTGTCTTTTATGTCTTTTTTTATTAAGATATTATTATCAGCGATAGATCTTTTTACGCTTCGCTTACAAATCCCAGCAAATATAATAAGAGCAAATACTGCCCATATAGCTTTTTTATATGGAAAATCTTCACCGGTTAAAGCACTTTTACCGCCTTCAGGTTCTATAAATACTGATGAATTGGCAATATTTGGCGCAGTTATGTAGATTTTTAATTTGTTTGGTGAATTGTTTTCAATAATTAAGTTATCTACATCATTAGTGCCTTTGTATAGCGCATTAACGGTGTCAGAAGATTTTATTCCGGTCAATTCCAAAACCAATTCGTTTTCTGATGTTACTCGTCTTATCACTTTTGTAAAATCGTCTGATTTTAAAATAATATTGTATCCGCCATTATTTTTTTCCAATGTTATTGAGTGCAAATAATTAGTTTTTGCATGAACTGCTAAACCTGATAATATAAATACACTCAATAGGCCGAAGATTAAAAACAATTTTTTCATTTTTTTATCCTCCCTAATCTCCATATTTATACTAATGTTTATTTTATTAAAATGCATCAATCCATGGATTTATCATGAATTGAGAAATTTCATTTTCGCAATCTATATAATATGCAAAATAATCAGGAATTTTAATGCATTTTATTACGAAAATATTACACTTTTTAAAGTTTTTTACCAAATCTGCCGATATAATATACAGATAGATGTATAATATTTCTGAAGGATAGTTATGAAAATTTCTGCTGTTACAATCTATGGTTTAAACAGAAATCAATTTCTCAGGCAAAAAGATGTTGATACATTACAAATTGACAATAATAGCAATTACGATGATTTTAGCAGCATTTATTCAATGAATTATCCCTATCCTGTTGCTTTTACATCTATCCAAAATTCATCAAAACTGCGAAAATTATTTGAATATAAATTGCCTTGTATTTATTCGGGGATACCAATGATTGACCCAAAACAATTTGGCAAATATTTAAAAACGGGTGCTTTTACCCGCCCTTCCGGTGAAGTAATTAAGATTTTAGACAAATTTAGTGAAAGTATTGTCGGTATGGAAAGACAGGTACTGGATATAATTGCAGTCAGGGCTAAAATACATCCAGACAAAACAATACAGGAATTGCTGTCGGAAATAGAACCGATATATAGAGCGAAATTGCGCAAAACGCAAACTCCTATTTTTAAACAATTATTTGAACTTTCGCAAAATTTACCGGATGCACAACAACTGCAGTTCAATTTGCTAATGCTGGAAACTAATAAAAAATTAAGTAAAAAACCGGTTAGAATACCTTTTTCAGCGTATGAGTTCAAGTATAAACTTGCTAAAATAAAAGATGACATTATTCAAACTAATGATATTAAATCTAAAAAAGTCATGAATAAATTGATGAAGGAATCAAAACGCCTGTCTAATACAACTGACAAAACGACTATAGACCACCAAAAAAATGTCGTTGGTATGATGGAGTGGGTTTTAAGAAAGTCTGTGTTGAAAGATAACCCGCAATTAAGGGAACTTATTTATACTTCAAAAGCGAGATTATTAAACAACGAGATTGTAGTTCCGTTTTCAAGAAAATCATTTCTATATGACCTCATAAGAGTCATAAACGATATTCCTGATAAAGAATTAAAAAATAAAATGATAAATGTTGCATATCAATTGCCTACATCAAGTCAAAATATATCCGCATATCTTTTAAAAATAGCGCAAGAACCTTCAGAAAAAATTTGTGCCAGATTGTTGTGGCCGTCTTTGGCATCAGTAGAACACCTTTTCCCGCGTTCCTGCGGAGGCGCAGATATAATGGCAAATTTTGCAGGTGCAACAACAAGAGAAAATTCTATGCGAAAAAGTATTGATTTCAAAGAGCAATTAAAACTTCGACCAAATACACCAAAGTATTGCCAGCAGTATGTAGACAGATTAATTGTTTTATATAAACAGGGTGTTTTTGCCCGAAATAAAATAAATCCAAGATATATCGTTGATTTTAAGGATACAATATATAAGTTGTCCGGTAATCAAATAGATTTAGATATATCAGAATTGTACAAATCTGGGAACTTTAAACAAAATCTGCAACTTGATGATTTCTCAAAGGTTGCTAAATCTATACCTATGTTGCCTGCTGCTTATTTCTTATCTGCGAGTGCCGGAGCTTCTGGTTTTGCTTCAGAAGATTTATCCTGATCTTCCTTGTAAATAAATTTATTGCCAATCCAGTTTGCTATCGGTGTTACTGCTACAGGAGAAATGAATCTGTATATAGTACCGAATACAAGAAGCTTTCTGAATATACCCATTCCGTAGATTCTGTTTTCAAGAATCTTATCAGGGCAATTTTCATTTATATATTTACCTACAGACAACATAGAATATTTTTTATTCTTTTTGATAAGTCCAGCTTTTTGATCAGCGTAGAATTTTTGTTTTGCTGCTTCATTTGCGATATTATAGCCTTTTACAAAACTTGTTGCTTTGTTGTGATTTTTCGCTTCGAGTCTTTCTTTTTCGGAAGATATCTGGCTATCGGCATATTTTAATGTAAGTTTTTCCCACCAATTACCGATTTTATTATCGGCATAATATGCACCTAATGTTGAAAGAACAAATGTTAAACCTTGGTTTATTGCAAGTGTTTTTCTCTTTTCCTCGTCAAGATTTTTATTTCGTAATGTCTGTGACATATACATTCCGGAAATAACAGCTGAGCCGATAAATTGCATATGGTCAACGACACTATCTAATTTTTCTGCTTTACTTGCTAACCATTGGGCAAATCTTGATTCCAAAAATTTTGCATAATAATGTTTTGCAATACCTTCTATTACATTATCTCTAATCTTTGTAAATGGTGAAAAATATTTTGATTTATTTGGTAGTGCAGCATTAAAACTCGGTTGAGTTTTGTTAGCGGTATAAATATTTCTCTTTGATTGATTGTTTAAATTATATGTTTGGAACGTGATATTCATTATTTTTCACCTCCCAAAAATTTTGCGATATTTGGTTTTTGCAGAATTGTTGAAGATATAGTTTCAATAGGTTTGGTTGTTTCAGCTTTTGGTGCTTCAGGTTTTTGACCTTTATTCTTTTCTACCCCAAAGACATACTTCAGAATAGGCGGAATTAATGCTACTGTTAACATTGCTTTAATTACACCAAAACATAGTACATCAGGAGACATATCAAATATTTTTATAATATTTTTAAAGCTTTTTGACTGAATTATATCTTTTACATCATTTACGTTATAAATTTTTTTTGATTTTTCTGACAAGTATTTATCAGGTCTTGCTTTTATTCTTTTTGAAGCTTGATCAAACGGATACATAATTACGCTGGCAAAGCCAAATCCTATTAAACCGGATGATATTGAATGACCTGAAGCGTATATTTTATCGTCTTTATTTTTCTTTCCGGGTAGAGAGATAATTGCTGCCGGTCTTAATACCGCAGTAAGTACTAATGCTACAAGATTCTGAGTAATAACCGTCGAGTCAAGGGATAAGTCCCAAAGTTTATTTAGCGCTTGCATTTTTTTGGAAATATTTGCGGCAGCTCCGAAACTCACAGAACTGCCGCTATAATATCCTCTATTCACATTTTTATCCACACTCTCGCACATACTGTTATTCGCATGCTTCTTCTCGCGAAATATCGAGTCAGAGCTATGCTGTTTGTATAGCGAGTCGTAGTTTGTAATTATATCTACTTTCATTTCACACCTTATTAGTAATTGATACATTCATGATAAAACAAATAAAAATAAATGTTGTTATTTACTTAAAAATTTGTTACATTTTTTTATTTTCTAAATGTAAAAGCTTAATATACTTGAATATTTGATTGAAATATTATATTTTGTATTTAACGAGGAAATGATGGATAAAAAAGATACAAATCTTAATTTTGAAAAAATAGCAGGTGAATGCGGTTTATATGATGCAACTTCAATTGATGTTTGTATTGACAGAATTGAGGCTCTAAAAATTCATTATAAAAGATTTGAAATTATAGAGATTTATAACTATTTATTACTGAAGGCAACAAAACCTGATATTATTATGTATATAATCAGAAGCCTTGATTATTATCGAGATAAGAGCAGTTTAAGCATATTTGCTAATATATTATTATTAAGAGATGTCAGTTTTGTTGACGAAAATAAAGATAATTATGTAAATGTCCGCGCAATGTGCGCAAGAGCAATTGGCAATCAAAAAGATACGGACTACATTTCTTGTTTGTTATTTTGCCTCAATAATAAGAATGAACATTATCGTGTACGTTTGGCCTGTGCCGAAGCTTTGGGGCATGTCGGTAATAAATATGCGGTTGCTCCTTTAATTGAGGTAGTAAAAGATGAGGACGAAAAATCCGTTTATTTAAGAGAATCTGCAGCAACAGCTTTAGGTTTACTTGGAGATATTCGTGCAATCTCTCCGCTTGTAGGAATTTTAGAGTCTAAAAATGGTCTAATGGGTAAGTTTACGTTTTTGAAAGAAAGAGTAATAGAAGCTTTAGGTAAAATGGGGTTTAGTGAAGACGAACGGGTTTTTAATGCCGTAAAAAACTCGTTAAATGACGAATCTTCACAGATAAGAATTGACGCAATTGAGGCATTAATGAATTCTCAACATCCAAAATCTTATGAAACTATTAAAAAATGCTTGTTAGAAGATACTGATGAGGAGGTAAAGAAAAATGCTTTGATAGCTTTATATAATATTTCTGACAGAAGTATATTGGATGAAGTCATTAATTCTCCCGATTATTCTGATGCTCTAAAAGTTGAAGCAGTAAAAATTCTGGAAGAATACGAGGGTGATGAAGAATGAAATCTATAGTTTTATTATCAGGCGGTTTGGATTCTTTAGTCAGTTTAGGGATTAAGCGTGATGAATTGAAAATAGAGCTTGCTTTAACTTTCGATTATGGTCAAAAATCACTTGAAAAAGAAATTCAAGCATCCGAAAAAATATGCAAATTTTATAATATAAACCATAAAATTATAAAATTGGACTGGTTAAAACAAATAACAACAACTTCATTGGTATCTTCAACCGATGTTCCGACAGGTGATGAGTTAAAGAACAATGTTGAATCGGCTAAAAAGGTTTGGATACCTAATCGCAACGGATTATTTTTAAATATTGCAGGTTGTTATGCAGATGCGCAAAATTATGATTATATTTTAATCGGGGCAAATAGGGAAGAAGCGCAAACTTTTCCTGATAATAGTCAGGAATTTATTGATTCCATAAATAAGGAATTTGAAAAATCAACTCTAAAGCATCCGAAAGTTGTTGCCCCCTTGATAAATTATGACAAAAATGATATAGTCAAAGTGGCTTTAGCATATAAAGTTCCGCTTGAATTGACAATGAGTTGTTATCAAGGCGCAGAAGGACATTGCGGGATATGTGAATCTTGTTTGAGATTAAAGCATGCCCTTGAATATAATAACGCTCAAAAATACATAGCAGAGTTATTCAAATAATATGAAGACACTATATATAGATAATGAAATTAAATATATCGGTTCACAGCTTGCACCGCATTGGATTTATAAGAATTTCAAAATTCAAGGGGATGCTATTGTGGCTTTTTGCGGCGAATGTGAAGTGAAATTATCTGAAATGGTTGATATTGAAGACGTTATAAATAATGAGCCGATTTATAGCAAATATATGTTGAGCTTTATATCAGAACAATTCAATATAGGACTTGTTGAAGGGGTATTAAGACAAAGGTTGCTTATTACCTGTATAAAAGAAGAATTGGAACGTCTTGGTTTTATCGCAAGACGTAGTGGTGATGATTTATTTGTAAATGATAAAAAGTTATCTGTTTCAATCGCTACAAAATCTGTAAATTCCGTTTTGATACATACGGGCGTGAATATCATCAGTGACGGCGCACCTATTAAAGTATCAGGATTAAAAAGTGATTTAAATATGACAAATATAAAGGAATTTGCAATAAATGTAATGACGAATTATAATGAAGAACTTGAGGATATAATATTGGCAAGTACAAAAGTGAGAGGTGTGTAATGCCTAAAAATACGGATAAATATAATAATGAATCACATTTCACATATAGCGATTACAAGCAAAAAGTAAATAAAAAGCCTAATCGTGATATTGTGGTTTTTATTTCGGTGTTTATAGTCGGTGTTCTTATCCTGTTGGGATTTGCGAAAATATTATCACCGAATGTAGATGTTGGTATTTCTGGTCCGGAAGAAGAATTTACTTATGAGGATGATGAAAACTCAAGTGTTATTGATGAACGTTTAAAAAGTATACAACAAGAAGATTCTTCAAATGCGGGTAATGATGAAATGTTTTCACCTGAATTGGATGAAAAAGTCATTCTACCAAAGCAGGTTCGAAAGACTGTCGGCGAGATGGAAGCTGAAATGCAGAATATAAAAGAGCAACAGCAAAAAGCTGAATTGGAAACAAAAAAGACTCAAGAACATCAAGAAAAGAAAACAGAACATAGTGAGGCCGTACAAAATTCTTCAGCTCAAGTACAACATACCGCAACGCAAGAGCAAAAACCTGTTCAACAAATTGTGAATGCCAAAGTTGTTGTAGGCTACTATGCAACCGAAAAACAAGCTGAAGTTGCAAAAACGATAATACAGGATGCAGGGCTGGGGGTCGTGCCAACGGTTAAAAGTATGAACGGATATTATACGTTACAGGTTGGTTCATACGGCTCAAAAGAAAAAGCTCAACAAGCAGCTAATAACCTTTTAAAAAGCAACTTCCCCGCAAGAGTTATTGTTGAATAATGTCACGGGCATAGCGACGTAATACTCACATTAATGTGAGAGTTTCTTTATTTTGTCAGCTCCTGATACATTTGCATTAAGTGGGCGACGGTTTCAGATTCTGTAAGCCAGCGGAGTTTACCGGTTTGTTCGTCTTTTATTCTAAATCCGTATGCTTCCATTACTGCAGCATCATTAAGTTGATGTGCTTTTCTAAGTTCCGGCGGCATTGTTAAATCGTCATACAAATCAGCTAATGAGCATTCGGGATATAATGCTCTTGCATCTAATATTCCTTGAGCAGTTTTTTCGATTTTAGCTTTTTGTTCACTGGAAGGATTACACCATGGAAAGTTGTTATATACTATTGAGTTTGAGTACCTATAATCACTTTTTATACGTCCACATACTGTACGCATCCATGCATTGTGGACATTAGAACACATAATTCCGAATGTAAATAAACTTGCGTCAGGTATTAACATGTTAGCGTCTCCGCATATTACTTCCTGACTTACATATCCTACAGGAATATACTTCCTATTTTCTGAAGAATGTCTTGGGATAATTAAGTAGTTAGTTTCAGGTTGCCTTATTTCTCCGAATAAATACGGAGTATCAGCTAATTTGCGTGTAGCTTCTCTGTTGCTTGACTCTCTCATGTCCTTTACTTTTTGTACTGCTGAAAGTACTGGAGGTACGTGTTTTATGTCAGCAGGAGAAATATTCTTCAACCATAAGCACCAACGGGTCTTATTATGCAAAAACTCTGTAGCTCCTAAGAATTTCTTAAAGAACTTCTCTGACGCAGGATATCCTTTTACTATAGCGTTTTTGTCTTCGTCAGAATAATCACATAATGCTCCTCCGTCATTAGGCATACTTCCAAAGTCCATTCTTGGAACATTTTGTATAGGTGTTTTTCTGCTTGATATGAATACGTCAGGAGCGTCAATTAAGTACGCATTAACATTATTGACATACTGCATTCTTTCACTTGAATACAGTCTCTTAAGTTTATTGATATAACTAAAGCCAACTATAACACAGTGAACATGTGCTTTTGAGTTTGATTCACTATCCCAGCGGAATGTCCTGTGTGCAAAGTCTATATGAATACCCTGTTCAAATAATGGCTTCCATAGTACAGGAACTTGTTCTCCTTGTGTAATGGAGTTTGTTGAAACAAGTGCAGTACAAATATTTGTACCATGCATATAGTCAGTTGCTTTCTTGTACCAACATGAAACGTAGTCAAGATTGCCTACATTTTTCCATTTATCACCGAACACGAGTATCATATCGTCTTTTTGAGCTTGCGACATTAGTCTTGCACCAACAAACGGGGGATTTCCCATGATATAATTACATTTACCCCTTGGAATTACATCTTCCCAATTTAAGCGAAGAGCGTTGCCTTCAACTATATTGGCATAGGTTTTTAGCGGAAGAAAGTCCAAATCCATGTGGACAATATCTTCTGTTTTCTTCATCATCTGGGATTCTGCTATCCATAGAGCAGTTTTTGCAACAGTTACGGCAAAATCGTTAATCTCTATTCCGTAGAATTGCTTGATTGAAACTTTTATAGGATTAAGCTCGCCCTCAAAACCTAATTTATTCTGTAAAATTCCATTTTTACTAAACAAGTGTTCAAGAATTTCATTTTCTAATTTTCTTAAACTGATATATGTTTCAGTTAAAAAGTTTCCGCTTCCGCAAGCAGGATCTAAAAAGTTCAGATTAGCAATTTTGTCTTGAAATTCTTCAAGTTTTTTATCCCTTGTTTTATTTTGCGGTAGAGCCTTAACCTCTTCAAATTCTTTATTCAAATCATCCAAAAATAAAGGATCAATAACCTTATGGATATTTTCAATTGAAGTATAGTGCATACCGCCTGAACGTCTTGTTTCAGGGTTTAAAGTGCTTTCAAAAACCGCACCGAAAATAGTCGGGCTGATTTCTGACCAGTCAAAATTTGCGCTCGCTTTTTCTAAAAGTAAGGTTCTAATTTCATCCGTAAATTGTGGTATTTCAATATGTTCTTGTGCAAACAAGCCACCATTTACATAGGGAAACGCCTTTAAATCATCTTCCAAATATGGGTCTCTATCTTCAGGCTTTGTATTTAGGACTTCAAAAAGTTCAATCAGTGCCTTACGCATTTTTGAGGCATCATATTGACGCAAATAATCCAAAAACATATCGTGCTTGCCAAAGATTCCGGCATCTTCTGCGTATAAGCAAAATACCAATCTTACGCACAAAATATTCAAGGATTTTAGCGATTCTTCATTATTGCTGTCTTTGTACTGTTTCAAAAGTGCATCATATAAAAGTCCGACAATTTCTCCAGCTTTTATTGAAACTTCCATTTCTTTTCTTAAGTGTTCATTGCCTGTATCAACCAAAAATGAAAGTCTATAGTATTCTTTTTCCAAGTCTTTGAGCCAAATTTCCTGCGGTTCTCCGTTTGGCCGTTCCATGTCGTAAACGCAGAATTTTTGGAAGTTGCAAGTAACAACCCAACGCGGATGTTGTGATAGCGGAAGTTCAGTAATATATCTTTTTGCCTGTTGGAACGGATTAAGCAAACTGCCGTCAGACTGCTTTATAGCCTTATTTAAATCTTTATCAACACTCTTTTGCTCAATCAAAACCTTTGTAGCAGGAATATAGCCGTCAATAAAACTTGTGTGGTCAAGGTGGACTTGGTCTTCAAAAGATATAAATTGAGCAGGATGTTCTACACCTAATACCTCTCCCAAAAGTTGTAGCCAAAACTTTTGGCTCTCTCCTTTTTCATAGCCTTTCCCCGTCCAATCTTCAACAAACTTTTTCGCTGCAGTTCTTTGTTTTACTTCCGCCATTTTCTCCCACCTGATAGAACTAAAATATCATATTTTATACTATAACGCAATTTATGTATAGAATGTCAGCAGTTTAGGGTTTTGTTTTAAATTATAAAACATTTTTGCTGCCTGTTTGAATTTTTCCGGCGCAGAACTGACATAAAATTCTTCAAAATGACAGGAAGAATTATTTATCAAGTTATTTTGTGTTAAATCGTCTTTTATATACTGCGCAAAAGGAACAGCAGGATCAATAAACATATCTTTTGGCGCAAAAACAGATAAAATATTTAATAAATAAGGATAATGCGTACAGCCTAATACGATTTTTTCAGGGTTATTAGTCAGCATTTTTTGCAAATCTTTTTCTATAATCGCAATGCTTCCTAAATCTTTTGTCAAATCATTTTCAACAATACGTACCCAACTCGGACAATATTGCCCGAAAACTTTTATGTCCTTATTATACTTATTCACTTCTTTTTCATATGCGCCCGAATTGATAGTCGCTTTTGTCGCAAACACCCCCAGACGTTTTATCGGCAGTTGAGAAAGAATTTTCCCGACAGATTGCACGACAGGATATAATTTAAAATCATAATAAATTTTAATATCATCGTATATAACGGAAGATGTAGTGTTACAAGCCATTACAACCGCTTTGCAGCCTTTTTGCTCAAAAAATTTTAATATATTTTTTGAATACTCAAGAAGCTGCTCTTTTGTTTTATCTCCATATGGAACATGCAAAGTATCACCGTAGAAAATAAAACTTTCATTCGGCATAATCTTTTTCACTTTATTTAAAACAGTCAATCCTCCGACGCCGGAATCAAAAAAGCCAATCGGAGCATCACTTTTTAAGATATTCATCAATTCCCTCTGCTATCGCTTTAGCTGTTGCATTTTTTCTGCTTTCTGTCACCAATTGCGCACGTTCTGACGGATTTGAAATAAACCCTGTCTCAACCAGTATCGCAGGTGATGTCGTATGATTTATAACATAAAATTTTGACTTAAACAAGCCTCTATCTTTTGCATTGACATTATTTAACATTGATGCATGGACATATTTGGCAAGCTCCAAACTGTTATCTTTATAATAATGCGTTTCAATACCTGTCGGAGTATCACTGTTGCTTGAATTTACATGAATACTTACATAAACATCAGGTTGAATACTCTCCGAAAAATCAACTCTTTCCTGTAAAGACACCGTAGTATCATCTTTTCTTGTCATTTTTACGATGTAACCTTTTTTTGTTAAAAGTTTTTCGACACGTTTGGACATATCTAACACAATGTCTTTTTCATAGACATTATTACGCGTTGCACCAACATCACTACCGCCATGACCGGGGTCAATGACAACATATTTCTTGCCGGAAATTTTTTCTATTAATGGGATAACTATTTTCGGTGTTTTTAATTCTAAAGGTTCTTCTTTTTGAGGTGCAGGTTTTATGATTTTAGATTTAATGCGTAGAGTTTTTCCGTCCCCTCCAAGAAATACATTTGTCATATCTCCGTTTTCAAGAGGGATAGATAATTTTGCACCTCCGCCTTTTATTTCTTTTAGGGTAAAATTTCCAAAAGGTGTATCTCTCAATTCTGAACTCAACGCGCCTTCGTAATAATTATTTAAGTTATAAAGTAATAAATCAAGACTTTTAGAAGTGCGATTTATACCGTATATTAAAGGTTTTGAAAATACCATTTTAAACGAATAAAACTGTCCGTCAGGTTTTTCATAAGTTATGGCGGTTAAATCAGTCAATGTAGAGTACAAATTTAAAGGAGTTGTCTTTGTATCAAAAAATACCAATTTTTGCATATCGCCATATATAACAGGTACATATCTTTCCGGATGATTGTCAGTCAAAACAATTCTTGCTGTCGATTTGTCAAACTGTCCTATTTTAATAGATGAATTATTGCCAAAAGCAATCTCTTTATTTCTGATAGTTGGGTTTACAACCGCATTATATACGTCATAAGCAACTCTTGATGGTGAACTTAAATAAATGGGTTTAGATAGTGTATAATTCCCAAATCCTGTAATAACAGGCATAGTACCTTTAAAATTTATGTTATTTATATAATATTTTGATTGTAAATATAGTTCTTTATTTGTAAGGATAAAGTTTTGATCATCATTTTGTGCTTGATTTTCGGTATCAGAAAAAGAAGCGTTAATTTCCTTGAAAATATTTTGCATACCGATAATTTTCGGTTGAATTTCCGTTGGCTCCAGAAGCCCTTTAACCCCTGATTCATTGTAAATTTCCTGAAAATAGTAATTTGCTATTGTCGGATTTTTAAAAGTAATAAAAAATGTTTCATTGACTCTTTTTAGTTTTATGTTATTCGGATTATATTCTGGGTTATAGTATACAACAAATCTCACAATATCAGGATTGGTAGAGTGTTGGCTAACGATAATTTCTTTTATTGTGTCTGATTTTACGATAATATTTTGTTTAGAGCTTTTTAACACAGCGTTTGGTAAATCAAAGAAAGCTTTATTTTCTTCTTGTACGATAAATAGTTTGGGATTGATTTCAAGTTTGTACTCATCTGCATCGGAGCTATTTATAGTAATAAAATTCCCTGAATCGTCAAAAGTAACTGAATTTATACCGTAACTTTTCAGTGCAGCGTTTTCCTCAATAGCAAAAGACGGCATAACACAACATAAGATAAATGCAAAAATAAGTAAAACTTTTATAAAAATATTCTTCATTAAACTCTATCCCTAATTAGATTATAGAACAAATTGGATATATAGCAAATATGTAAAATGAAAAAATAGACTTGAAAAGTAAATATGTTTTTCATAAGATATTAGTACAGTTAAATAAATTATGCGCCCGTAGCTCAGCTGCCATGCGGCGAGCTATAGAGACAAGCCGAAGCGGATGTATCCGCGCAGGCGGAGTCGAGGAAACGGGCAGGATTGTTGAATAACAATCTTGGCAGGTTTCCGAGCGGAGTCATTTTAAATAAAAATTACAATTGAATAAGTTATGCGCCCGTAGCTCAGCTGGATAGAGCGTTTGGCTACGAACCAAAAGGTCGGGAGTTCGAATCTCTTCGGGCGTAAATTAAAAGACAGGCTTAATGCTTGTCTTTTAATTTGTGCTTGAATATTGATGAGAACTGCTACCTTTTAACAGGACATTTGGTCGGAAGGGTTTTATGTCATTGCGAGGGCGAATGCCCGAAGCAATCCAGCTTTTGCCAATTTTGCAAGGGCGGAAATTGGTTAAGTACAAAGTCCGAAAAGTCCGATTTTGGTAACAAAAATGTCCGCCAATTTGCACATTTTGTCCCAATAATTGCACTCAAAAAGTTATTGTTGGGTTTAAACCAATCTACAATACTAACTTAAAAAATCTAATAATTCAGGATTTATTTCTTGCTCTGTTATTTCTTTTGAAACTGTTTTGGAAATATGTGGTTTCCCAAATATTCTTCTTGTTTTAAATATACTTACGGTTTCTCCTAATTCATTTATTGAAGATGATACTAACTTTGGTTTACCAATTCTATTAAACTTAATATCTAATACTTTCCCTAAAAGCCTAAATCCTGTCTTAAAATTCATATAAATTACTCCTATAACATATAACTAACCTACATTTATATAAAGTATTTTCTCACACAAAAATTGCCTTATAATTAAGAAGTATTACAAAAATTTAATTTATGCTAAAATGCGTATATGCAAGACAAGATTTTATACATAATAGCAGGGGCAAATGGCAGTGGTAAAAGTACATTAGCAAGTGAACTTTTGCCTTCTGAAAATTTAGAATTTCTGAATGCTGACGAAGTTGCAAAAGAAATTTGTCCCGAACATATTGAAAGTGTAAAAATCCAAGCGGGTAAAATTGTACTTGAAAAATTGGATAGTTTATTAAATAGTGGGAAATCTTTCGCTATAGAAACAACTTTGGCAGGGAAAAATCATATTAAAACAATTCAAAAAGCCAAAGATTTAGGATATAGAGTTTGTTTAATTTATTCTTATTTAGATAATCCTGATTTTTGCGAAAATCGTATAAAAGTCAGAGTATTAAACGGTGGTCACAACATTCCTAAAGAGGATATTATACGCAGATTTTATCGTAGTAAAGAAAATTTTTGGAATATATACAAAGATTTGGTTAACGAATGGAATTTGTTTTACAATGGGACTTCTGAATATATCTTGGTTGCACAATTTGCCAATAATGAGATTGAAGTTTTTAGTGAAAACTTGTATAATGAGTTTATAAAGGATTTTAAATAATGACAAAATTATCTGAAAAATTATTAAAACTTGGTAATAGAGCTGTAAAAAAAGCTCAGGAAAACAACCGTAAAAAAGGTATCCCAAATGTCTATTGCATTAATGGTAAGATAATTTTTGAATTGCCTAATGGTGAGTTAACTACTCAATATAGTTTTTCTTAAAATCCTCAAACTGTCTGTTAAAAATCTTCAAATTGACTGTTAGTATACAACTGCGTTTTGGAGTTCGGCGCGAGCGAGCAAAGGCTGAAGCCGTCGGCGAAATAGTCAAGCGGTCGGCAAGACAAATGAGCCGACGCGGAAGCCGTCTAATGCGAGCGAAACAAGAAAATCTCTTCGGGCGTAAGTTTATAAAATAAGGGTTTTGGCTTTTCAGCTTTAACCCTTTTTTTGTTGGTTTTGTGTAGTTTTTGTGTAATTGCATGCCATTTAGCCAAAATAAAAACCTGATTTCAATATAGAAATCAGGGAAAAATTTGTAGGGGAAAAATTAAATTGGAGTTAAAAATTAAAATATAAATCTTCTATGCTATGTGCAATAATTGTTTATTATATGCTGCAATGAAACTCATTTGATCCAGCAATAATTCAGATTTGTCAACAAACGGAGTAGGTTGGACTGCAACGGTTGTTGTTACTTGATCCTTGTAAATGTCTTGCAATTTAGAATTGATTTTTTTCATATTCTTTAATGCCATTTTCAAAGCCTCTCTTGTTCTCTCTTGTATATATAAAGTATATAAAATTTTATATATTTCAGATTATGCATTTTTTGTTACATTACTTAACAATAAAAAATATTTTGTGATAATTTAGCAACTTTTGTAACGCAAATGTTTTTATATTATTGTAGGGAAAAAGGTAGAATAATGTCTAATCAAGGTGTAACTCAGTATAATTTATTAAATTTGCGTAATCAGCAGCAATTGAATTTTGCACAAAACGGTAATCCGACAATGCAGGGAGTGGATGGCACGGATGTTATACAGCAAGCAGGCGGAGGTGCTTATGTAAATCGTGTAAAGGCCTCTCAAGACGCCGATCCGTTGACGACTCTGGGGTTGACCGCAGGTATTGGTTATGGAATTGGTCAAGCAATGGATCATTTTGGTCCAAAATGCGAAGGTGAATATGAAAAAACTATCTTCGGTAAATTAGGAAAAGCAGGTGATAATTTTGCAAAGAATACTAAAGTCGGAAGATTTATTGAAAGTGCATTTCAAAAATTTGATGATTTTATGACTCGTCGTTCCGCAAAAAGTAAAATCGCATATTCTCTAAAAAATCATTCCACAATGCCTGAATGGCAATTTGCCAAAATGCCATTTTACGGTTTGCCGGGATATTGGTCAATGGATGCTAAAAATATCATAGAACAGGATTTGCGTCCTATATCTGCAAAACCTACAAAAGTTTTTATGCTTTTCCCTGGGAAAAGGGTTAATGATTTCAACAGGTTAACAGAGCATGGAATGACAATAGATGAAATAAAAGCTTTTGAAGACTCATTAAAAGGAAAAACTTTTGAACAAAAAGCTATCGCACTTCAAGAAAAACAACTGGAAAAAATGGGGTTCAAACCTGCACAATATCGTGGCAAATCATTGACCGAAATGCAAGATATGGCAAAAAATTGGAAAGTTACCAAAAGATATGGATGCAAGGATTTTGCCCAGTTAGAGCACAGACTTGAAAATATAATAGAAGAAAAAGAATCATTTTTGAAAATGTTAAAGGATGCTACCAAAAAGGGTGATGTCGCAATAAACATAAATAAATATGACAATTCTTTGTGGGGCAAAATAAAATCACATTTCGCAGGTAGGAGAGTTACTCTGTCCGAATATTACAACAAAGGTATTGCTGCTTTTGGAAAAGGTAATACAACTCGTATAGGCAGAGCGTTGCCAAAATCTTTAGGATGGTTTTTGGAAGGTGCAACTAACCGTTTCGCAGGCGGGAAATTGGCTCCGTTTATTCAGGCAACAATCTTTGCTGATATGGTTTATCACACAATAAAGGCTCCAAAAGGTGAACATGGCAAAACATTTATCGAAAGATTTGTAAATGACTTTATGTATTTTGTAGGCGGTACGTTAGCTGTTCTCGGTATCCATAAATTCGGCGGATTCAAATATCTTGGTACGAATAATGCCGGCAGGGAAGCTTATCGTGCTGCATTGAAAGAGCATAATATATTAAGAAAAGCCGGTGCATTTGCATCTAAAAAAGAAGCAAATGAAGCTTTGAAAGAAGTTAATAAATTGTTGGGTACAAAAAATCTTAATTTCTTCCAAAAAATTCTTCAAAAAGCTGCATTAGTAATTAACGCCGGTAATGAACACGCAGTGGCTTATCGCTCAAAAGCAAAATATAATTTGAATTTCTTAAGAAAAATTGCAAATTCAAATTTATTAGGCGTACCTTTAAGAATTTGGTTGGCAATTTGGGTAATTACTCCATTTTTAGCAAAAACTGCAACAAAGGTTGTTCATGCAATATTTGGTAAACCTACCAATTCTGTGCTTGATGAAGGTGAAGAACCGTCTGAGGAATCTCAAAATCCTTCTTTGCAAACTAATCCGCAACAAGGAGTTACTCCTAATGATGTGGCAGGTTATCCTGATTCTAATTTGGTAAAACAAACCTTAAACGGTCAATATCCGCCTCATAATAATCAATATAGAAACGGTCAAAATGCACAAGTTCCGCAATACAGATACAATCCTCAAACAAGGCGTTTTGATATGATAACTCCGGCTGATACAAATTACGCCGGCAATCAAAACATGCAAAATATGAATCAAAACGGCGTACAAAATTATCAAAATCAAAACGGGATGAACAGCAATACTCCGTATAACCAAAATCAAACAGTAAATATTACAAATAATACAACCGTTACAACTCAACAACAAAACGGCAATACTCAACAAGAACCTTTAAGAACTTATATCCCGTCTTCAGTTGGAGTTCAAACAACAGGTCCTGACACTTCTCCTGCGGATATTGCACTGGCTCACGCTGACCAAGCTGAAAAAGAAGTACAATCAATTCTTGCAAGAAGAAGATAATATTATAAAATTTCGTTATGATTTTTTTCAAACCCTATTGTTGTTTGAGGTCCGTGTCCGGGGAAAACCTTTGTATCATCAGGTAAATTAAATAATTTATCTTTGACACTATGAACAATTTCCTGCCAACTTCCGCCCATAAAATCAGTTCTGCCGACACTTGTGTAAAATAATGTGTCTCCGCTAAACAATTTGCCGTCATTAGTTAAATAGCATATTCCGCCCTTTGTGTGCCCCGGAGTGGAAATTGCTTTCAATTCTGTATCGCCAAGTTTAAAAATATCACCTTCAGACACATAATTTTTAACAGATGTTACATCAGGAATTCTTATTCCTCCAAGCATTTCCGTCATATCGGGAGCATGGAGAATTTGTTCTTCATCATCTTTGCCTATGTATATAGGAACATAGAATTCCTCATGAAACTTATTACATCCCATAATATGATCAAAATGCCCATGAGTTAAAAGAATTGCCTTTAATTTAACTCCCAAGCTTTT
>OMVC01000157.1 GCA_900314375.1 uncultured bacterium | reverse complement strand
GAACGTAAGTGAGCGTGGCAATCTCATTAAAATAATATGGCATATATTGTGTTGTCAAATTGTATTAATGGGATTATTACGTCGCTTCGCTCCTCATAATGACAAGTGGCGTTGTGCGCAACCGTCGTTAACTGCATTTACCCCCTCATAATGACAAGTGGCGTTGTGTGCAATCATCGTTAACCGCATTCACCCCAATACAATCAATTTTATCTAATAAATCTTTTATATCATTCAGCATTATTTCGTACGGATATGTAAGATACACGATGTCAGTTAAATTTTCTTGTATTTCGTGGTCTATTGCATTGTAAATAACTTTACTCATAAGATTTATTTTTTCTGCAATAATTTCGAGTTCTTCAATATTTTTTGATAGTTTTGTGTAATCTATTGTCATGTTTTCCTTTCTAAATCATATGTCGTTGTATTAGACATATATATATGTCCATAGTCCAATTATGTCATGTTGAAAATAGTTTGTCAATAGACTACTATAATAGTTAATATGACAAATAAACATGACGATATAAGTAAAAAAATAGGAACGAAAATAAAACTCGAAAGAGTTAAAAGAAATTGGTCACAGGAGGAGCTTGCGGAAAAAGCTGATTTGAGCAAAAATCATGTGGGTGCAATAGAGCGCGGGACATCTTCTCCGACTGTTGAAACTTTAGCAAAAATCGCGGATGCTTTCGGCATTCCGTTGAATGATTTGACAGATGTGTCAAAGGTTGAAATATAATAACAAAGAAAGGGAAATTTATTATGGAAAAATGGGTTTGTAGTGTATGCGGATATGTTTATGATCCGGCAGAAAACGGCGGAGTAGCGTTTGAAGATTTGCCTGAAGATTGGGTATGCCCTCTGTGCGGAGTCGGCAAAGACCAATTTGACAAACAATAGTAAAATTAAACCCGTCTTTTATAAAAGGCGGGTTTTTAAAATTTATTTTTAGAAGCTCTGTCCATTTCTCGCTTTTGGTCTTTTTTTACCATATCTTCGCGCTTATCGTAAAGCTTTTTACCTTTAGCAAGTCCTATTTCTATTTTAACAAGTCCTGATACAAAAAATGCTTCTAACGGTATCAGAGCGTAGCCGTCTTTTTTTATTTTCTGGCTTATTTTCAGGATTTCTTTTTTTGTTAGCAAAAGTTTGCGAGTTCGTTTTTCTTCGTGGTTGTATCTGTTGCCTTTGTCATAAGGCGAGATGTGGCAGTTGTATAAAAATATTTCATTATCATCAATTTTGCAAAAACTGTCTTTTAAATTGATTGCGTTGTTACGAATGGATTTAATTTCAGTTCCGGTCAGTACAATTCCGGCTACAAACTTTTCAAAAATATTGTAGTCGTGAAATGCTTTTCTATTTGTTGTTATGTTTTTTCTATCCATAAACTCATTATATCACAAGTTATTTTTCTTCATAGAGAAAGCATCTGCAATTGTGTGTCGGGGAAAATTCGCTGTAATACGGTTCTGATTCTTTGCATTTATCCATTGCATAAGGGCATCTTGTATGGAATTTACATCCGTTAGGCAATTTGTCAGGGGAAGGTAATTCTCCTGACAGTGTAATTGTTTCATTATCTTCTTTTTGTGTAAATTGAGGAACGGCACTCAAAAGAGCTTTTGTATACGGGTGTTTTGCCGCGGTAAATATTTCGTTTGTTCTGCCTATTTCGACTATTTCGCCAAGATACATTACTGCAATTCTGTCTGATATATATTTAATTACGCTCAAATCATGTGATATGAATAAAAATGTTAAGTTGTAATTGTCTTTTAAAGTTTTTAAAAGATTAATAATTTGAGCTTGAATACTTACATCCAAGGCGCTTACAGGTTCATCTGCGATGATAAGTTCAGGATTCATAACAAGCGCTCTTGCTATTGCAATTCTTTGCCTTTGTCCTCCTGAAAATTCGTGCGGATACAAATCTAAAACAGAAGTATCCAATCCTACCTGAGAAAGTTTTTCTGCAACAATTTGATTTATTTCCGCGCGTTTAAGCCTTGTGTTTATTTCTAAAGGTTCGCGCAAAATTTGTCCGATTTTCATTTTTGGATTTAAACTTGAATATGGGTTTTGAAAAATTATTTGAACCTTTTGATAAAATTTTTGTATATCTTCAAGTTTTTTAATTTGTGCTATATTTTTTCCGTCAAAATCGATTTCGCCATCGCTTGATTCAATAAGTTTCATTATGGCTTTAGCAAGTGTAGATTTTCCGCATCCGGACTCCCCTGCAATCGAAAGGATTTCTCCTTTTTGTATATCAAAAGAAACCCCGTTAAGTGCGTGGATTTTTTGCTCTGTGCCCGAAACCCCTTTACGGCTCGTATATTCTACATGTAAATCGCTGATTTCCAATAAATTCATAAAACAATTTTAGCGTATATTATGAATTATTCCATTATACAAAAAGTGTATTTTTATTCAGGTAAATAACTTTGTTTAAAGATTGTAATGTTAGTAACAACATTTATCCTCGCTCCTGATAATGATATTATTATGTTATAATTAAGTAATGAAAACATATTATATTTATATGATAACTAATGAATATAATACAACTCTTTATATTGGAGTTACAAATAATCTGATAAGACGTATATATGAACATAAAAACAAATTAGTAAACGGGTTTTCTGCAAAATATAATTTAAACAAATTAGTATATTTTGAAACTTGTGAAAGTATTGAAAGTGCTATACTTCGTGAAAAACAATTGAAAAAATATTCAAGAGCCAAAAAAGAACAATTGATCTATCAAATGAATCCTAATAAAAATGATTTGTACCCTGCAATATGTCAATAATTTTATTTATATCCAATATAGGAATATATCAAACAATTCATGTCATTGCGAGCGAACGTAAGTGAGCGTGGCAATCTCATTAAAATAATATGGCAAATATTGTGTTGTTCAATTGTATTAATGGGATTATTACGTCGCTTCGCTCCTCATAATGACATGTGGCGTTATGTGCAACCATCGTTAACCACATCTACCCAAATAATATCCAATATAGGAATATATCAAACAATGCATGTCATTGCGAGCGAACGTAAGTGAGCGTGGCAATCTCATTAAAATAATATGGCA
>OMVC01000074.1 GCA_900314375.1 uncultured bacterium | reverse complement strand
TGCAAGAATTGCACCGCCCCCAAATATCTTATTTACAGAATCCCATCTGGTGTATAATTTCCCATTACAATAATTGGGTAATGCATTAATTTTATTTATCATAATGAACTCCTTTAATCTGGTTACCTTATGTTAACACAAACAAAGATATTTACAAAAAATTACATTTAATTGTAAATACTCTATGATGAGTGTAATATAATAGACGTATAGAGTGTATTTTAAAAGGAGAGATTATGAAGAATTTATTAAAAATGCTGTTGGGTTTTACAGTATTTTGTTTAAGCGCAATCCCGTCTTTTGCGTATCCTGATGTTGATTCTACCTATTGGGCATTTCCGCAAATCAACGAATTGACAGAAAAAGGGGTAATTATCGGATATCCGGATGGAACATTTAAACCTGATGAAAATGTTACAAGAGCAGAATTCGCTGCAATGGCGATAAGAGCTTTGGGGCAGGAACATACAAAAGTTATTCAGCCTGTTCATTTTTCTGATGTGGATGAAACTCACTGGGCATACTCTGATATTCAAAAAGCATTATATTTTGATTTAGTATCTTGCGATAAAGCAGGAGATTTATTCAGACCGGAAGATTCCGTTTCAAGAGGGGAGTCTATAACAGTTGCAGTAAACGCTTTAACGACAGAAACAATTAGTGCTGCAAAAGCTAAAGAAGTTCTTGGTACAAAATACAAAGATGCAGGGATTGTACCGGATTCATTTTTAATTCCGGTTGGTAAGGCTGAAATCCTTAATATGATTGTGGTTGCTCCGACAGCAAACGGCAAATCTATAGAGGCTACTCGCCCTGCAACAAGAGCCGAAGTTGCTACAATTTTATACAATATGATGGAGCAGGCAAAATTAAATCCTAACGCAAAACTCGCAGAAGCAATGAGAAAGAAAACAGGTGACGGATTTGTTATTGAAGAAGCTACAGTTCAAGGCAGTGTAGGAACAATTCCTGCGGGAACTTTTGTGCCGATAAAATTGAACAGTTATGTAAGTTCACAAACAACCCAAGGCGGTGTTATGTACACTGCTTATGTACCGCAAAATTATGTAACTAAAGATCATTATATCCTTTTAAGACAAGGCGCTGCGCTTAAAGGACAAGTCTTGGATGTTAGACCGGGGCAATATTTTGTCAGAAACGGTGTTTTAGTGTTAAAAAATGCACTTGTAACGACTGACAATGACCAAACAGCAGCACTAAGCGGTTTATCTGAAATCAGAAAAGATAGAAATTGGTGGATGAAATTTGTTCGCTGGGCATTTAAAGGGGAAAAATTAGAAGTTCCTGCCAATGGTGATGCTTATATGAAATTGTTGCAACCGGTAAAAGTTGATTTAACAAATGGTTGGATTTATGAATAAATAATTTAAATCGATAAGAAGTATAAAATCCTAAAATTTGATGAATAAAATTTATCAATTTTAGGATTTTTTTTTGATAATTTGTGTTCAAAAATTTTTTGTAACAAATTGTAAACAAATCCATAATTGCTGAAAATGGCGCTTTTCAAAATTTTTTATATAGAAAAGAGAGTTTAAATAAGAGAGCTAATTATGGGTATTGACGGTTTACAACAACAAAACCAAATAAATCTCCAAAAACTGCTAAAAGCCATGAAAACCGGCCAAGCAGGAAAAGCCGGTATGTCCAAAAGAATTGACCCGAAAATGACAATGAACGGTTCAATTTTTGACGGCACAGCTAATATGGTTAGCGGTACCACTCAAACCCAAGCTACAAACAGAACTGCATTTTCAGGAACTATAAACAACGTTGCAAACGCAAACGTTGCTAAATCAGTTTCAGGCTTATCTTCAGCTAAACCGGCTCATTCCGCTCAACAAACCAGAGGACAAGAAGATAATAAAGATATAGATATATCAAATTATGATTTTGATAATTTAACTCAAGTATCAGAATCAGAATTACAGGGGTTGAAATCTGAATTAACCGAATTAAAAGATTCAAATGCACCATTATTTTTATTGAACGGAATTAAAACTAAATTAGGCAAAGTTAATAATGAAATTTCAAAACGCGCAGAAGCATCTGGTAATAAAGTTGACGAAAAACAAGACAATAAAGAATTAAAGAATAATAATGAACCATCAGCCACTGATGGTAAGTTATCTGCAAAAGATGCAAAAGGAAATGCATCAAGTGCAAAGTCCGCATCTAGAGAAGCTCAAGACGGTGCTGCAAAATCATCTCAAATTTCGGCATCTTCAAACAAAACACAAAGTGATATGGTAAAAGATGAAAAATCTCTAGACAAAGCAATGAAAAACGGTAATAACGAAATTGCCAAAAATCAAAAACAAATTGATAAAGAAATTAAAAAGATAGAACAACTTACAGCTGACAACACACAACAAATAGCGGAAGTTGATGGGTTAACTTCGCAAATTGAAAGTCTGCAGCAAGTTTCATCAGCACGTACACAGTCTGTCTCCGCAAATGGTGAAGAAGCAGAAACAACAAATCCACAAGATGAAAATTCAGGTCAAATTAATAATGTTCAAAGTCAAATTAGTGCAAAAACACAAAAGATGTCATCTAATGCGAATAAAATCGGACAAAGTCAAGTAAAAATAACAAAATTCCAAGCTCAATCAGGCAAAACAATTCGCAGGATGTCAAGAACAGCAAAAAGTTACCAAACTCGTATAGCAACAGGTACAAAAGTCCTTCAACAAAATCAGCAGGAAAACAGTAAAATACACAAAATTGCTGATACTACCGTTCAAGTAGGGCAAATAACATCAATAGCAGGTAACGTTACAAAAATGGTTGGTGTTGCAATGCAATCTAATCCTTACACCGCAGCAGCCGGTGTGACTGTTGAACATGTCGGTATCGGGGTTCAAACAGTTGGTGATTATACGCAAACCGCAGGTAATTTGACAAATGCAATAGCATACGCTGCAGATGGTGATTTGAGAGGGGCTTTGATGTCTGCAGGAGCTGCAGCTATGTCAGGAGCTTCTGCAATGAAAAATACTAAAGCTTTAGGTCAAATGTCAAGCAAAGCAGCTGCAGTTAAGGATGCAGCAAATGCCGCAAAAGAAGCAGGTGCAAAAGCAAAAGAGGCTGCTATGAAAGAAGTTTCTACGGAAGGCTCAAAATCAGTAGGCAAAACTGCTGAAAAAGCTGCAGCAAAAATTGGTAAAGAAACAGCTAAAAGCTCTTATAAATCTGCATTAGGTCAAGCTGCCGAAAATACAGGCAATTCTGCAATAAAATCAGGCATCAAAAAATTCGGTGCGGATGATTTGATGCAACTTGGCGGACAATTACAACAATTAGGTGCAATGTTCCCTCCAAAACAACCAAAACAAGCAGCAGGTGTCGCTAATAGAGGATTTACAAGTAACATTTCACACAGAAGAAAAATTGCATAACGAATAATTTTTACCGCAATCCCGAAATATCAACAATTATTTGATTACGCAAATCGGTAAGACTCGAAAATTTCTTTTCGGGTCTTATCACTTTAATAAACTCTATTTGAACAAAATGCCCGTATATATCCTTATCAAAATCAAGTAAATGCACTTCTAAAATCGGTTTTAAATTTTCTGATACAGTAGGTTTTGTTCCAAAATTGGCAATCCCGTCATATACTTGGCTCTCGACTTTTACTTTTACCCCGTAAACTCCATATAAAAGTTCTACAATATTTTTAGGATAATTTATGTTTATTGTAGGAAAACCGATTGTTCGCCCAAGTTTTTGCCCCTCCACAATAGTTCCTGATATATTAAACCTGCTTCCGAGCATCCGATTTGCAAGCTCAATTTGTCCGCTTTTTAGTGCCATACGAATTGCGCTGCTGCTTATCAATTTGTCATTTATACTTTGTGCCGGAATTTCAAAATATTTATATGAATATTTCCCCTGATATTTACGCAAGAAATCGCAGTTACCTTGTCTGTTTGCGCCAAAATTATGGTTATAACCGGTAAATATGGCTGAAGGAGAAAAATATTTTACCAGAACATCCGATAAATATTCTTCAGCACTCATATTTTTTAATTGATTAAAATCTAATTCAAAAATATAATCCACACCAAGCTGTTCTATAATTTTATAACTATCCTGTCTTGATAAAATATATTGCGGTTTTATATTTTTTAAAACACAGAAAGGGTGCTCTTTAAATGTTATAACCGCAGATTTCAAGTTATTATTTTTTGCGTATTCAACGGCTGATGATATAACCTTCTGATGTCCCAAATGTACTCCGTCAAAGAAACCGAGAGCCACTGATAAATTCGGAATATATTCTAATTGCCTTATAATTTCCATAAACTAATTATATCTTAAAATAAAATACCAACTATGGCTGCAGACAAATACCCTGTTAAAGTTCCGCAAATCAAAGCTAAAACGCCTAATCTTGCTAAATTTTTTCTCTGGTTTGGCGCAAGTTCTCCGATACCGCCTAATTGAATTGCGACAGAACCAAAGTTCGCAAAATTGCATAGTGCAAAACTAGCTATTAAAAATGCCTTATTTGATAAACCTTCAAGATGCGTTAAATCGAAGAAAGCTACCATCTCATTTAATACAAGCTTTGTACCCATTAAAGCCCCCACGCTTGAAGCTTCTTTCATAGGAACTCCGATTAAGAATGCAAAAATTGCAAATATTTTGCCTAAAATATATTTTAATGACAAATGGCTTAAAGCATAAAAACCAACCATTCCTTTTGATAAATGGAACAATTTAATCACTCCGCCGCCTAAAATTTCCAAGAACCAATCTATCATTGCAACTAATGCAACAAGGGCAATTATCATAGCAACAACATTCAATGCAACTTTCATACCCTCAGATGCACCTGAAGATATTGCATCAAAAACGTTTATATAAGGCTTTTTCCTTTTGCTGTATTGAATTGAAAAATTTTCACTTGTTTCAGGCACTCTTGTTTCGGGATAAATAATTTTTGAAATAACAAAAGCCCCCGGTACCGCCATTATAGAAGATGCCAACGCGTACTGTGCAGGTACACCCATTGCGATATAAATAGGCATTGTTGCACCTGATATACAAGCCATACTCCCTGCCATTGATGCTAATAATTCCGAACGGGTTAATTTTTCTAAATACGGTCTTATCATTATTTGTGCTGAAATTTGTCCGACAAAAGCACTTGCAACATTTGACAAAGCTTCCGCGCCGCTGACAGACATAAATTTATTCATTGCTTTTCCAAATATCGGAATTATACGCTGCATTATGCCGTAATAGTATAGAATATTTACTAAAATCATCATAAAAATCAATGAAGCAACCAATTGAAGCGCAAAAATATTAGCATCACTTCCCCATACCAGCACCAATTTTGCCTTTTGCATCAAAGGCCCGAAAACAAAAGCTCCGCCGTCTGTTGCAAAATCAAGAATTTTAGTAATAAATTTTCCTAAAGCCATAAAGATTTTTTGCCCTAAAGGAACTTTGAAGATAAAGATTGCAAAAAATACTTGTAATACAAAACCAAGACCGACAGTTTTAAGATTTATGGCTTTTTTATTGTTTGACATTAAATATGCGATTGCTAATATTACAATTATCCCTAGAATTCCAATTAATCTGCTCATTTCTTCCTCTTTATGCTTTAAGTTTTTAAACATAAAATGTCGGAGTTTTACTCCGACACATTATTATTTACCAAAAATTTTCATTATTTTATCAAGTAATCCTTCAGATTCTTCGGCATCAGCAACGCCAAAATTTTCCAATTTTTCGATTTTATCTTTTACTACCTTGTATTCAGACGGATTTTTGATTAATTCCAAATATCTTTTATAGACTTCTAAAGCTTTGCCTTTAGCTTTAATTTTTTCATAAGCTCTTGCTAAATTTTTCAAAGCTTCGGTATCGTTTGCATAAGAACCGTGCGGATCAACAATTTGTTCCAAACATGCAACCTGACCGTTGTAATCACCAATACCTTCTTTATATTGTGCTAATTTTTCCAATGCTTCTTTGTTATTCGGATCAATTTTTACGATTTTTGAATAATATTCGCTGGCGTGGTCGATTTCTTTGTTTGCTGTTAATAATTCCGCTAATTCAAACATCAAATCAATATCATCATCTTTAATTTGAACGGCGTTTAAGAACTCATTTATCGCGATGTCATTATTCCCTCTTAATACATTGTATTTACCCCAGTTAAGATGTGCATTATAATCATCATTTTTTTCTTCATAAACTAATGCACGCATTTGATATGTCAAAGGAGAATTAGGTACAAATTTATTATATTCTTCAATTGCATTTAAAGCTTGTTCGAAATCCTTTGAGGAATAGTAATATTGGGCTCTCAAAGTATAATATCTCGGATTATTTTTCAATTCTTCCGGTAATTCATCCAATTTTTTATAAGCTTCTTCGCCCTGTCCTAATTCAAGCATACACTGAATTTTTAACAATTCGTCATTTGTGTATTCTATAGCTGATTGCGCATCTCCGCTTTTTAAATAAACCGCAGCCAGCCCTTCATTTACTCTTGGTGTATCAAAGCCTTTATTTTTGGCTCTTTGTAATGTATCTATTGCACTTGAGTATGCTTCATCCTGCAAATACATATCAGCCAATTCTAAAAACATTTCTTCATGCAAATCTTCACCTTCAAGCAAAACATTAAATTCATCAATAGCTTTCATGTTATTTCCGGCACGACGATATAAATTTGCTAAAGTCAAACGAGTCATTGCTATTTGAGTACCTTCATTAGCAACAGATAAGGCTTTTTTAAAATCGTTTATCGCAAATTCCAATTTGCCTTCAATAGAATTTTTATTCCCGCGATAAATATAATATTTGTATTTATCAGTATTTTCATATATAGACATCAACTGGTCATAAGCTAACGGATTTGTAACATCTCGTTTTAAAATTTCATTATAAAAAGAAGCTGCCTCATCCTTGTTTCCTAAAATCAGCGCTAAATGTGCTAATCTTTCCATTAGTCCAAGGTTATCAGGATTTTGTTCAAATTCTTTTTTATATTCGTTATAAGCTTCTTGGTATTGTTCATTGGCTTCAAACTGTTCTGCTAATTGCAAACTCATATATTGCTCCTTCTTAATATTCTCGCTATTCTATTATAACATCAACAGTTGATTTGTAAAATACTAATTATAATAATTTTGAGCTTTTTGCATATCATTATTCAGATAAAACTCAACTGCTTCAACGGCTCTTTTTAAAGTCGGCTTTAAAGTATCAAGTTGTGATTTATAAAAATTTTGCAAAACAAATTCTTCTGCAGGAATCGGAGGCTGTGGCCCAATACCTATTTTTAATCGTGCAAAATCGCTGGTTCCTAAATGTTTTATTATTGATTTTATCCCGTTGTGCCCTCCGTCAGAACCGTCAGGACGAAATCTTATTCTACCCAATTCTAAAGACAAATCATCATATACAACAAGCAAATCTTCAATTGGTATTTTGTAATAATTCATAACAGCAATAACAGCTTCTCCTGATAAATTCATAAATGTAGTCGGTTTTATCAGCATAATATCCTGAAAATTGTGTTCAAATTTTGCAATATAGCATTTTAATTTTTTATTTTCTTTAAATTCGGTATTGTTATTTAAAACCCACTTATCAGCAAACATAAATCCTACATTATGTCTGGTCCAAGTATATTTGGGGCCTATATTGCCTAATCCTGCAACTAATTTCACGGTAGCTCCTTTTATTAAATATTTAATTATTATTTTACCCTAAATAAATATTACCATAACGATATAGAAAGTTTAAGCATATAAAACAGATAAATAATAAATAAATTAAAGAATAAAAAGAGGTAATATATATGAAAACAAAAACAGCAGTCGAAAAAAGTTCTCAAAAGTTAATAAATTTTCTTGAAAAAAATTCTTTGCATAAAAAGGATTTTGCACAAATGATAGGGGTTACACTGTCTTATGTGTACAATTTAATTGATGAAACGATACCGTTTTCTACAAGAAGTACTACTTTAGAACGTATAGCTACGGTCATGGATATTTCACCCGAAGAATTTGAAGAATATAAAATCCCGCAAGAGCCGATTTTGCAAGATGAGTCAATTATTTTTATCAAAAAAATAATGAAAAAAAACAAAATGAGTGTGGTAAATTTCTTAAAGGCTTTCCCGCGAAAGCAAAGAGTTTATATTGTAGATATGCTTCGCGGAGCATATCCTTTGCCGATTGATATGAAAGAATTGTCAATGATTGGGGAGATACTGCATCTTGACAAAGATGATATATATAATATTTGGGAAGGCCGCATAAGGCAAGTATTGGAAACTAACGGGATGAATTTAAGTGCAAATGCAGCGTTGGTAAACTCAATGCTCGAATGCGCAAGAAAATATATTAATGTATAAGTAACCATTTCACTTATAATCTATTTTACTACTCTTAGTACTTCCATAATACATAAATAATGTAAAATAGCACCTATAAACACAAAAAGATGCCAAATACAATGAGTATATCTTTTTTTGAAAGATAAAAAACACATCCTAATGAATATACCAATCCACCGGCTAAGAGGTACCAAAGTGCCAAATGACTCGCGTTATTCCATATTGTAACCGCCAAAAACACACTCAGCCATCCCATTACCAAATACAAACCGGTTGATAAGTGTTTAAATTTCAGAGTAAGACAAGAGTATATTATTCCCGAGATAGCTAAGTACCAAGTCATGGCCATTAAAGCAACCGAAAGCGGAAATTTTACGGTCAATAGTAAAATAGGAGTATATGTACCCGCAATTAACAAATATATCGCGCTATGATCTATTTTCCTGAATACTTTCTTTGCTGTTTCATTAACCATCGCATGATACAGGGTTGATGATTGAAACAACAAAAATAAAGTTGCACCGAATATTGATGTTGATGCTGCTTCTACGGGTGTTGCTGAGCTAACCGCAAGCATTACTATAGCATATATTGAAAATAATGCCCCCATAGCATGCGTAAACGCGTTCATAAATTCTTCTTTTGGCGTGTATTTAAATTCTTCCATTAATCAATCCTAATAAATTTTTATTAAAAAATTTTATCATAAATATTATTAAAATATCACAAGTTTACAAGTAAAACATGCATAACAGGTCAAAATTTTATTATCGCACTTGGCTCGCTTGCGCCGAACGCAAAAATGCGCTCTAATCTTGGCTAAACAGATAAAAGAAAAGATAGGCTGAACCTATCTTTTATAAAAACGCAAATATCTTGCTGCGCTCGCCTACGACGTGGCTCCGCTTGCACCTTATTTGTCCTGCGGACAGCTTGTTAATAAGGTGCAAGGCTCCGCACTTGGCTCGCTTGCGCCGAACGCAAAATGCATCCAAATCTTGGCTAAACAGATAAAAGAAAAGATAGGTTCAACCTATCTTTTCTTTTATGCGCTTGGCGCGATTCGAACGCGCGACCTATCCCTTAAAAGGGGAGTGCTCTACCTGCTGAGCTACAAGCGCAAGCTAACTATTCATATTTCCGACTTGCTGTGTATAAGAAAATACTATCAAGAACATTTTTTAATGTCAAGATTTATTTTTTATAAAGGCGGAATTTCTTCCGCCCTTACTTTATTCTTTTATGGATTTTGTTACCAAAACTGCGGCTAATAAACACGCAGCACCTATATAAAACGTATATTCATAATGATGATTGATATTTCCGTTTATTGAAATTACGGAAGCATTTATCAGCCAACCAACCAATGTACATACAAATACTTGCGGACCTGCTATGAAAATATTAAATATACCCATGACAGAACCTTCCGTACCGGGTTTTATGTATTTTGATAACATCGCAAAAGGCAAAGCGCAAACACTTGCCCAGCCAATACCTGACAACCCCATCAAGCATAATACGGCAACAGGACTTGATTTGAATATTGCCAAACCTAAATATGCAACAATCATTGATATCATAGATATTATATGAACTTTCTTATTGCCAAATTTATTTGCCAAATTCCCAATCGGAATTGCGACCAAAAAGCAAACAAGATTAAATACCGCTAAACAAATTAATGCATAATTTTGCGCCGTATCTTTTAAACTCTGCGCAATCGGATTTGCCGCAACGTCAGGTATATTATAAACCGTATGCATAACAAACGGAGTTATATAAATCAATAAACACATCATGCCAATCCATGTAAAAAATTGCATCGTGCAAATTTTCTTTACTTCCGGTGATAATAAGAAAAATTCCTTTAATGACTGCCAAAAACTTGTTTTTTCTCCCGTTTCAATCAATTGAAGCTGAATATTCTCTTGTACTTCTTTTGTTGATTTTTCACGAATTGTCATACAAGTCCAAAGCATTGCAAGAGCAAATGCTATACCTGCCATAACAAATTGCGCCGGAATTGACATCTGATAATTGAAGAAATATTTTAATGCAGGTGCAACAATCATTGCAACAACAGAACCCAAACCTATTGCAAGGCTGATATAAGAATTTGCTTGAGCATGCTGTTCCCTTGGTACAACATCAGGTATTAACGATCTGTAAGGACCTTGAGCGATATTTATACAAGCATCAATTACCCAAATAAGTAACGCCGCAATTAAGAGTCCGCCCCACGCAGGCATATTACAATGGAATATATTTCCTATAATATCCGAAATTCCTGCAGAATGCGGAAATGCCCACAAAGCCAAAGCTGTAATTATTGCACCGCCCAATAAATACGGCCTTCTCCTGCCGAAACGTGATTTTGTATTATCACTCAATACTCCGATAATCGGTTGAACAACCATCCCTGAAAACGGACCTGCCAGCCATATTAAGCTGTACAACAATGGCGAAGCCCCTAAACTTGAAGTTACCGGCTCTGATAACGCAATTCTCATTTGCCAAGCAAACTGTAACCCCAAAAAACCTAGCGCCAAATTTAAAAAGTTCAGCGTCGTAAAACGTTTTAATTCACTGTTTTCTGTCATTTTTACCCCTTAACCTTCGGGCTATACCGCCCGATAATATAATTTATTATTTATTTACCCTTTAATCAACGGAGAATATTTCACGAATATCATCCATTGTAAGCGATTTTGTTATGTTTCTGTCTACAGAGATTACGCTGTCAACAAGATCTCTTTTAACTCCTTTAAGTTTTTGAATTTTTTCTTCAACCGTATTTTTGGTAATAAGTCTGTATACAAAGACTTTTTTAGTTTGGCCGATACGATAAGCTCTGTCTGTTGCCTGATCTTCAACTGCAGGGTTCCACCAAGGGTCATAATGAATTACATAATCTGCACCCGTTAAATTCAAGCCCGTACCGCCGGCTTTTAAACTTATTAAGAAAATAGGAATTGTCGGATCATTATTAAATCTGTCAACCGCTTCTTTTCTGTCTTTAGTTTTACCTGTCAAGTATTCATATTTAATACCTGTTCTGTCTAACCAATCTTTTATAATATCAAGCATGTTGACAAATTGGCTGAATAATAATATTCTGTGCCCTTCTGATACAATTTCTTCAAGCATGACTTTAAGTTTTTCAAATTTACCCGAAGATATTATATTTTTGACATTATCTTTATCATAAAGTCTCGGGTGACAACATATTTGACGCATTCTCAATAATGCGGAGAATATAGACATCCTGCTCTTTTCAAGTCCGTTTTGTTCAATTGATTTAAATAATTCTTCTCTTGTTGAATCAAGAACTTGTAAATAGAAATCTTTTTGATCATCTGTTAATTCACAGTATGCAACGTTTTCAACCTTGTCAGGCAAATCTTTTGCAACGTCGCGTTTCATACGACGCAATATAAACGGATAAATCTGTAATTTTAAACGTTTTTCTACAATTTTATCATGACGTTCCATAATCGGATTTACATAATGCGAATTAAATTCACCCATTGAGAACAAAAATCCCGGCATTAGGAAGTCAAATACAGACCACAATTCTTCCAATTTATTTTCGATTGGAGTACCTGATAATGCGAGTTTGTGTACACCATTTAATTGTTTAACAGTCATCGCTGTTTGTGATGTCGAATTTTTGATATTTTGAGATTCATCAAGAATGATATATCTAAAATTCACATCTTTTAATTTTGCAATATCACGACGAACAAGTGCATAACTTGTTATGACAACATCATATTCAGGAATTTTTTTGAAAAATTGTTTTCGCTCCCCGCCTTGTAATTTTAAACAACTCAAATTCGGCGCAAATTTTTGAATTTCATTTTCCCAGTTAAATACAACCGTTGTCGGCGCTACAACTAATGTCGGCATCGGTCCGTCAACTTCTTTTGCTTTTTGAATAGCTGTTAAAGCTTGCAAAGTCTTACCAAGCCCCATATCATCCGCCAAAATTCCGTTTAGTCCGTATTTATACATAAACCATAACCAGCCGAAACCTTTTAATTGGTATTCGCGGAACTGCGCGTTGATACCTTCAGGCAAAGATAAATCCTCAGAAGTTGAGAATGTTGACATCTGATCCCAAAATTTCTTAAATCTGTCGCTTAATTTTAGTTCTACACCAAGATTTTTAAGTTCGTTTATCAAACCTGCTCTGAAAGTTTTTACGGTAAATCTGTTATCGTCATTTCTATATACATCAAATGAGTTGAAGGTTCTCAACATTGCATAAATACTTTGAACAGGATATTCAACAAAGCCTAAACTTCTTATCCTTGAATATTTTTCATCTTTTTGAGCGGTTTCATATATTTCGTTAAAATCAATTATTTCTTCTCCTACTTCCCCATAAACGGTTACATCAAAGCTGTCAGGCTGTTCATCCGAAAAATCAATTTTCGCACATAGTTTAAACGGATTATCCATAATTTTGAAAAACGACATGTCGTCTTTTTCCTCAAATTTCCAGCCTTCTCCTGCTTGTTTTAGGTAATAATTATAAAAATCTATTGCGTTTTCTTTCTCAAGCGCCAGATTGTTTGTCTGCATCGGTACAAATTTGCAAGCCAACAACATTGCATAAGCTTCGTTTTCATGTTTTATATTACGTTTAACCCAGTATATAGAATCTTCTTCCGGTTTTTTAATCGTAATATACGGTGCTTTATCTTCCGCCATTTTTGAATACGGAACTCTGACTCCGTCATATTCAAAATTTAATTCGGCTTTTAAACTCTGGTCATAATCAATTCCCATTGAAACAACATTTATTGGCGGACGTTCTTCAAGCATTTGCTTTGTAATTTTTTCATCAACAACAACATCCATAACTTCGCGAAGTTTTGGCAAATCTTCATAAATAAATTTTCCGCACTCCGCATCTTTCAAATCCGTAAATGATGATTTTATTATATT
>OMVC01000087.1 GCA_900314375.1 uncultured bacterium | reverse complement strand
TCTTATCTCATACAAGTAAAACTTTGTATAAAGCAGTTCAATATGCCGAAGAAGGGCATAAAGTCATTACTGTATTCTATTTAGATTAAGGTTTTTTATGAGTGATAAATTAAAAAAATTAACAGGTAAAAATTCTAACGATTTTGAACCTGTAGCTTATAGTCTTATAAATACTCCGGATATCGAATTGTTCAAAGAACTTGTCGATAAAGACGATTTTTTATTTGATTTTGTGAAGCAAAATGTTGCTCAAAGACTTGAAAAAGTATGCAACCAATCGAATTATAAAAATTTGTTGAAATTTTTAAAATTTTACTCTTCATCATACGAAGAATTTATTATATCAACATTAGTAAAATATACAGACGAAGATTTAACAGATATTATGCTTCAACTTTTTGAAAACGGATGCGAAGATGAAAAAATATATTGTGCTAAATATTTTTCATATATTCAAGATACATTAGCACTTGATTTACTTAAACAATATGCTTATTCAGATAATAGCTATTTAAGCTCTAATTGCGCAGCAACACTTGGAAAATTTAACAATAAAGATATTTATAATGAAGCAATAGAAAAATTAAATTCTGATGATGAATTTGAAAAATTATCCGCCGTAAAATTTTTGGTTTCATACGGAGATATAAACGCTGCAGAACCAATTCTTAATGCGATAAAACATTCTTCTTTTGCAGAAAATATGGCATCTGAATTACCATATCTTTATGAACTATCAGAACTTATAAAAACAAACAGAAAAGACGGATTGTATATCTTAAATCTTATAATAAACGGACTTGGTGAAACCGTTGCCCTATCACAATTGTATGATTTTGATATATATAATATTTTTGAAAATTTGATAAAAAATAACAATGATTCAATGTCATCTGTTGTATTATTGAACGCATGCGAAAAATTTACCTCACTAACCGAAAATGATGAATATCTTTATGATGAATCAAAAGAAGTAAAAGAAGACGTTTACGCAATAAACAAACTATTAGAACTTGTACCCTATAACGCAGAAGAACTTGCGGATGAAGAACTAAAAGAGGATAGCCCGTTTGTATTTACCTCACTTGATTTTACAACTAATGTTGAAAAAGTCCGTACCCTATTAAAATCAAATAATCAAACACTTATTTTAAAATCCGTTGAAATTTTAAAAGAATTGCAAAAACTTACTCCGGAAGATAAAAATATTGCACTTGAAAATACCTCTAATTCTGATATAAAAAATATTATTTTAGCAATCAACTAAATTATCAATTTTGAATGTAACAATTTGTTACATTATATTATTAAATATTCAAGTTTTCATGCAAAAATGCCGTAAACATGGGTAGTAAACGAATTAATTCAAGAAAGGAATTTCAGGAAAGCAATGGGATTAGCGGCATCACAGGCAAGATTTCTCGGAATAACCGCCCGAAAAGCTAATTGTGAATTCAAATCCACAAGATTAGCTCAAGAGCGATTACAGTTATCCGACCAATTGACGGCAGCTTCTCAAGAGTATGCCTCTGCTTTAAATTCTACCAAACTTGTTTGGAAGAATGATGCTTGTACTCAAGATTACAATGTAAATTACAATTTACTTATGGTGCCGTCTGCGGCAAATGATTATAATCCTTATTTTGTCACCTCCAAATCAGGTGCAATAATTCTTGATTCAAAATATATTGCAGCAGCAGAAGCTGCAGGAATTTCAATGAGTGGAGGAAAAGCAACACAAAATGGACGTGATGCGTTTATTGCCGCTCTTGTACCACAAGGACTTATAACCCAAGAAACTGCAGATGCTATAAGCATTAACAACTATAAGTGGGATGATGAGCATAATGACATCAAAAAAGACGATGCTGGAAACTGGTTGTCAAACCAATCTAATACAGACTCAAAACTCAATATACAAGGTGTATTCTGGGAAGAAAATGCCGGATTGGGTAAAGAACCTTTAAATACCGAAGTATATGATGCTTTGACACTTGCAGATTTAATAATGGACAAAAATATCGGCAAACAAAAAATCGATTGGTTACAAATTTATAAATCTTTGGCAAATGAAAGCGTAACTGACGGAAAATATTACTTAACAGAACAAGAATACAAATCAAACATTGCTAAATATGAACAAAATACAAGCAATGCTATCGCAAGCTTTATAAACATGAAAGACCCGACAAACCAGACAGAACCTTTGTATAAAGCTATTAATGAGGACCTTAACCCTGAAACCATCGCAACGACAATGGTCAATGGTTTTAAAAATGAAGTTAGCACAAATAATATTTCCGATACTATATTAAAGCAATTATACGACGCATATAGCCAAATGAACCAATCCGGCTTGACACAAAACATGCAAGATACATACAGACAAAACTATAACAATCTTGCAAACGGTATTGATACAAACGGAACTTATATAGATTGGAATACTTCAAATTGGGTTTATGACTCTACAGGTAAACTTATTGATAGAGAGTTAAAAGTTGAAGGAAAAACAAAAACTCAAATTCTTAATTTAACGGATAAAGCCGAAAAAGACAGACTAATGGCAGAATACGAAAGACAAGTACAGATATCACAATTATACTTTGGCATTCGTGCTGCCGCATTAGAAGAACAAATGTACAAAAGTGGCAACGGCAGTCGTATATTAAGATGGGCAACCGGTTCTGAAGGATCTTCACTAATAACTCCAGCTTCAGGGAGCAAAGATAAAACATTAACTTATGATGCTGTCTTTGGACTTAATGAAGAATTAAAAGAAGATACCGACGGGAAAACAATAAGTTATACTGATAATGACGGTACCACACAGGAATATAAAATGTATGATATAAATATTATTAAAGACGGTACTATCCAAAGCTCTGCAGACAGTATAACCTCAATGACCATTGCTAATCTACTAAAAGATAATGTTGTAATATATGCAAAAAATAATAACAAAGATAGCGGAGACAGTTTAAAAACTGTTCGTAATGCAGCAAAGGCGATATTAGAAAATGTTGCAAAAGCATTAGGCTACGGACAAATCGGTGTTGGAATAAATACAGACGAATCAACAAATACAGCAATAACTCAAGCATTGATGATGACAGAAAAAATTGTTCTGAATATTAATAATGCAGTTGTTGGCGGTAAAGGAGAAGCTGAAAGCTCAAATCAAAATTTATATAACGACCAAGCGTATAATAATGCTGTTAATTATAACAGAATAGGCGCGCACGAAAAGAAAACTGACGCCGCTATATCTTTATCAAATATGGTTTCAGCATTTTTAACCTATTATGATAATATTTTAAGGGGTGCAGAATCTCCATACGTAGTCGGCAGAGGTAATGACGACACGAATAAATCAAAAACATACTTCGTTACTGACGATAAAAATTATACTTATGTTTCAGTTCCCGCAGAGCAAATAGAATACAACGAAAGAATGTCAAACTTCTATGATGAGTTATATAATAACCTTTGCGCATACGGATACAGGCGAGACGACATGGTACAGGATGATGAATACTTGCAAAGCGCAATAAAAGACGGACGCTATTCATTAATGTCTTTAAATTTGGACGGTTATTATTATCAAACACGCTATGCGGATACCGGCTATCTTGTAGAAGAAAAAGACCAAGCTGCAATAACGAGAGCCGAAGCGGATTTCACACAGAAAAAAGCGCAAATTACCCACAAAGAAGAAGTTCTTGATATGAGAACCAAAAATCTCGATGCAGAAATTGCAGCACTGAATGCCGAAATGAATTCTGTCCAAGGTTTGATTTCAAAAGCAATAGAAAAAACATTCCAAATGTTCCAAGGCGGCTAATAATATTTGATTTTCCATTAAATAAAATGTCTGACCTACGCAACTTCATGTCATTACGAACATTCGAAGAATGTGTAGTAATCTCATTGATACAATTGGGCAAATTACAAGTTGACATATTATATTAATAGGATTGCCACGCCCTATCGGGCTCGCAATGACATGCCTGATACGTTTACCACCGAGCAACGAGAGAGGTGCGTTTTACGCGACACAGTCAGCTACATTTTCCTCCCTCTCCAAAAGTGCGAGGGGAAATAAAACTAAACAGACTATGTCTCTGCTCATCTAATCTTCTACACCCTTAATACAAAACCTCACCCCAACCTTCTCCTAATTTTAGGAGAGGGAATAAAAAAACGAAACAATTTTCCATTTTCCACTTTCAATTTTCAATTAATAAAAAGCCAACCCTCCAACCTTCTAACCTTCCAACCCTCCTTGAATAGCAGACTACGCATCTGCGCCGCCAAACCTCTACGCATCTAATTTCCATTTTCCATTGAATAAATGTTTATGCTAATATAAAAAGAAAAAGGGATATTATGTTTGATAATTTAAGCGAAAAATTGCAAAATATTATTGCAAAGACTCATACACAAGAATTAACACAAGACAACATGCAAGATGCGTTGCGCGAAATTCGACGTGCATTATTAGAAGCAGATGTCAATTTAAGGGTTGTAAAAGCATTTATTTCTGCGATAAAAGATAAAGCTGAAGGCGAAAATGTATTGCAAGGAGTAAATCCTGCTCAACAACTGGTCAAAATAGTTAATGATGAACTTGTTGAATTATTGGGAAAAGAAGTAAAACCTTTGGATTTATCGGGACACCCGTCTTTAATAATGATGCTTGGGCTTCAAGGTTCGGGGAAAACGACATCTTCTGCTAAACTTGCGGTTAAACTAAAAAAAGAAGGTAAAAACCCTTTACTTGTTGCTTGTGATGTATACAGACCGGCAGCAATCTCGCAATTACAAACATTGGGACAAGAAATCGGATGCGAAGTATTTACTGTTCCTGATTCAAAAGATGTTCAAGCAATTGTTCACGGAGCCTTGAACTACGCAAAAGAAAACGGTTACAATGTTTTAATTTTAGATACTGCAGGCAGATTACAAATTGATACAGAAATGATGGCAGAATTACTTATTATAGACAGAGTATTCCACCCTCAGGAAAAATTGCTCGTAATTGATGCCATGACAGGACAAGAAGCGGTTCACGTAGCGGAAAATTTTGATGCGCAAATCGGAGTTACAGGTCTTGTATTAACAAAACTTGACGGGGATTCTCGCGGCGGTTCTGCATTATCTGTTGTCTATTGCACAGGTAAACCGATTAAATTGACAGGTACGGGCGAAAAATTAAACGCTTTAGAAAACTTTTACCCTGAGCGCATGGCAACACGAATTTTAGGAATGGGTGATATAGTTTCGCTGGTCGAACGCGCACAAGAAGTTTTTGATGAAAAAGAAGCCCTAAAATTTCAGGAAAAAATGCAAAAAGAAGAATTCAGCTATAATGATTTCTTGAATATGCAACGCCAAATGAAAATGTTCGGTTCGATGGACCAGATTTTGGGGATGATTCCGGGGTTAAACATTAAAAAAGAAGACCGCGAAAAGATTTCACATGAAGGGGAAAAAGAATTAAAGAAAATAGAAGTGTTTATTCAAAGTATGACCCCTGAAGAACGTGAATTCCCGCAGCTTATGGATTCAAGTCGTAAAAGACGTATTGCGCAAGGCTGCGGAATGGATATGCACACTATCAACCTTTATGTTAAACAATTTGAGCAAATGCGCCAAATGATGGGCGGAATGAACAAATTAACAAAAATGTTTAAAGGATTCGGTTCAAACAAAACAGGGCAGAAAAAAGCCATGGTAAAAGCAATGAATATGATGAAAAAAATGAAATAAAAATTCCAGTTTACTCCATTTTTTAATGTAAAATTTTTTAAATATACAGAGAAAATTTATGAAAATTTTTGATTTACGAGTTTTCATAAACCTGAAAATAAAAGAGATAATCACAATGTTAAAATTCCCACCCATAAAACCACAAAAACTCCCACAAACATTGATTTACAGTTCCCACGTAAAATGTAACAGCCTTAGCTACAGAACTGCAACAATGTTTGATACAAAAACAGGCAAAAGGTGCTGTTTTATGGCATATATTCCGGCTATAACATATTTAAGTGAAGAAGTAAGAAGGTCTCTTTATATTTCTTTTCTAAACAGCTATACCCACGACAAAGGCTACGGAACGCAGATGTTGAATTTTGCAAGAAAATGCAGCCAAAGGGAAGGATGCTATGGTAATATTCATTTGAGCGCTGATTGGACACTTTTACCTGAAAGAATTCCGCATATTTTTTACAAAAAATACGGTATGAACTCAGGAGATAAAAAAACGGATAAAAAACTTGATAAATTCATTAAAAAAGGAAAAGACGCAACATACAAAGATTTTCGAAGAACTCCAATGTATTATCCGCCAATGAAATACCCTAAAACAAAGGGCTTCTTTAATAAATTAAAGGACATATTTTTCAAATAAAAAAAAGGATTTTATTATAAAATAAAATCCTTTTTTTATTATTACTTAATCACTTATTTTACAACGATATTAACCAATTTAGCCGGAACAACAATTACTTTGACAACTGTTTTTCCGTCTGTTAATGCTTTTATTTTTTCACTGTTCAATGCCTGTTTTTCCATATCTTCTTTCGAAATTTCAGCATCAACTTCAATTTTATCTTTAACTTTGCCGTTTATTTGAACAACAAGCGTTATAGATGATGATTTTGCAAGGTTTTCATCCCACTTACACCACGGTTGGTCGTGAATTGAACCCTCGCCACCCAATTCATGCCAAGCTTCTTCGGTTAAATAAACCGCAACAGGCGACATAAGTTTAAGCATTGAAATAATTGCAAAGCTCAAAACATTTTTATCTTCATCTGTTAAATATGAATTATCCGCCTGTGCAATCAAAGATTGCTCCGTTCTCTCCGCTATCGCTTCGCTCACAACGGCGGCGGTGCTATGCTCGTTGCCTGCCGTCTTGCTACCGCAAGCCGCACCGCAACTCCGCATCTTTAAATTCTGCCAATCGTATATTGCGTTGACAAGTTCACGATATTTAGAAATTACAGTATTAAATTGGAATTCATTTGTAATATCATTTGTAATACCCTTTATAGACATGTGAACCGCACGAACCAAATCGTCGTTATCTTTCGCAAGTTGCGAACTTAATTGATAATTCAAATTGATATTTTCTGCGTTTGTTGCAACAAGGCGCCAAACTCTGTTTAAGAATTTATAACATCCTTCAACACCCGCATCTGACCAGTCAAAATCTCTGGCAGGAGGCGAGTCGGAAAGAATAAACAATCTTGCCGTATCAGCTCCATAATTTTCAAAGATTTCATCAGGGTCAACCGTATTGCCTTTTGATTTTGACATCTTTGAACCGTCTTTTAATACCATACCTTGAGTTAACAGGTTTTTAAACGGTTCATCAAAATCTAAAAGACCGCAATCTCTTAATGCTTTTGTGAAAAATCTTGAATATAACAAGTGCAAAATTGCATGCTCAATACCGCCGACATATTGATCTACAGGTAACCATTTGTTGACAATATCTTTATTGAAACATTCTTTATCATTGTTTGCATCAGCATAGCGTAAATAATACCAGCTTGAACAAATGAATGTATCCATTGTATCCATTTCTCTGGTCGCATGCCCGCCGCAAACAGGACAAACAGTATCTTTAAATGTCGGAGATGTTGTTATTGGGGATTTACCTACAACCGAGAAATCAACATCTTTCGGTAATAACACCGGAAGTTGATTTTCAGGTACAGGCTGTATTCCGCATTTGTCGCAATATACAACAGGAATCGGAGCGCCCCAATATCTTTGACGCGAAATCAACCAATCTCTTAATCTATATTGAGTTTTAAATTCGCCAAAACCTTCATCAACCGCCTTTTGAGTAATAGCTTTTTTTGCTTCAGTATTTTTCATTCCGTTAAATTCGTTTGAATTAATCAATACACCTTCTTCCACATACGCTTCATTTTCGCAATTTGAAGGATTTTGCGGATTTTGAATTACAACTTTCATAGGCAAACTATATTTTTTAGCAAAATCAAAATCTCTTGTATCGTGAGTCGGAACAGCCATAACAGCACCCGTTCCATATTCTACAAGTGCATAATCGGCAGTCCATAGCGGGAAAGTTTCCCCTGTAAACGGATTTTTACAATGAGTTCCTAAAGGTACGCCAGTTTTTGTTCTGTCTGTTGAAAGTCGTTCAATTTCAGACATTTTGCGGGCATTTGCCCTGTATTCTTCAACCGCTTGCTTATTTTCAGCTGTTGTAAGCTTTTCAATATCTTTATATTCAGGTGCAACAACAAGATAAGTTATACCATGAACCGTATCAGGCCTTGTTGTATAAACAGGAACTTCCATTTTTTCACCCGAAGGAGCGTCAATAACAGGGAATCTGAAAATTGCGCCATGAGACTTGCCAATCCAATTGGATTGCATTGTTTTTACATTATCGCCCCAACCTGTTAAAAGGTCTAAATCTTTCAACAATTCATCTGCGTATTCGGTAATTTTTACAAACCATTGAGATAAGTATTTTTTCTCAACTTCCGAATCGCATCTCCAGCATTTGCCGTCTATTACTTGTTCATTAGCCAACACTGTGCCGCAATCAGGACACCAGTTTACAGCTGCCTCTTTTTTATAGACCAAACCTTTTTTATACAACTGTAAGAAAATCCACTGTGTCCATTTGTAATAATCGGGTTTGCAGGTTGTAACTTCTCTGTCCCAATCATAAGAAAGTCCAAGCATTTTCAATTGTTGAGTCATATATGAAATATTTTCATCAGTCCATTTTTCAGGATCGGCATTATGTTTCATCGCAGCGTTTTCAGCAGGCAAACCGAAACTATCCCATCCTATCGGGTGTAAAACGTTAAATCCGTTTGCTTTTTTAAACCTTGCAATAACATCTGTTATTGTATAATTTCTTACATGCCCCATATGTAATTTCCCTGAAGGGTATGGGAACATAGATAACGCGTAATATTTTGGTTTATCGGAATTGTTTTCGGTTTTGAAAACTTTATTGTCATCCCAATATTTCATCCATTTTTTTTCAATCTCTTGCGGGTAATAAGTTTGTTTCATTTTTTATACTCCATATATCCTTAAAAAAAGTATATCACAAAAAATATCATTTATGGATTACCGACAAATAATATTATGAGAACATGCTCGCCCTCTCCTAAAGATTAGGGGAGGGTAGGGGTGGGGTATGAATAATTTATTTATTCCACATTTCTTTGACCGCAAAGAAACGTGGAGCAAAGAAACTCCTGCCCATCGCTCCGTTCACTAATAATTTGTAATGCTCGAATATAAAACGGACAACTCGCTATCGCTCAAACAAGTCCGTTTTTGAAGCTTTCTCGCATAACAATTATTGTTCACT
>OMVC01000065.1 GCA_900314375.1 uncultured bacterium | reverse complement strand
TTAGTAAAATCGGCGAGATACAGGCTATCATTAAAACAAAAAAATTTTTTTCTCGGAATTTTGATGGACTTTTGGAGCAGAAAAAGTGACATTTGGAGCAGTTTCAGTAACGCATAAAACGATTGCTTCCTACCCCTCAAATATAAACACAACGTAATCTTTGCCAAATAATCTTTTTAATCGTTCAAATAAAATGTCCTGTTAAACTATACGGGTTCTCATCCTCACCACTAAAAAAATACCCTTTCGGGTATTTCTAAAAAAAAGGAGGAGGTGGGATTCGAACCCACGGAACGCTTGCACGTTCGACAGTTTTCAAGACTGCTCCGATCAACCGCTCTGGCACTCCTCCAAAACAATTTTTCTTCGTGTATTTCTATTCTATTTGCTCAAACGCTATTGTCAAGTCGAAATTCATTATTTCATAAATAACTCATATAGAACCACTGAAACTGAGGTCGCAAGGTTTAATGACTCTACTTCTTTATTCATCTCAATTTTCAAATCGTCGGTCGAAAATTTTATCAATTCATCCGACAACCCGTTAGCTTCAGACCCAAACATTAACAACATTTTTTGGACAGGCTTAAATGATTTTAAGTATTTCTTGGTTCTTGGTAATGTTGCAATACGCTCATAATTTTCAAATTTTTCTTCCAATTGCGCAAAATCTGTTATATGAATTACAGGAATTTTCCATAAATTCCCAACAGCTGCTCGGACGACTTTCGGGTTATACAAATCTATGCAATCTCCGTATAAAACAATTCCTTCCGCGCCAAATGCTACGGAAGAGCGGATTATTGTTCCTAAATTGCCCGCATCTTTAATATCTTCCAATAAAACTACTTTATTCCCAATATTTTCAATCTGATAGTCTTTTTGAACCCCGATTGCAACAGCTTCCGGTGCAGATTCGGTTGTTGAAATTTTCTTTAATACGGCAGAATTTGTTTCGATAATGTTATTTTGGATAAATTTATATTGTTCAATTTTGGAATTTTCTACAAACACATGCTCTAACTTTATCCCAAAATCGCAAGCTTCTTTTATTGCTTTATAGCCTTCCAATAAAAACTTCCCTGCAGATTGGCGGTATTTTTTTTGTTGAAGTTTTACACACTCTTTTACTAATTCGTTATTTACACTCGTAATTTCCATTATTTAACCTCAAATTCAGCTAATTGCGCTTTTTCTTCTTTTGTCAGCATATCAAAGTTTATCAATTTCCTTTCGTAATTCATTTTTACAAACGAATGTATTGAACCGTCTTGAAAATAGCAGGAGTTTTCAAGCCTTACACCAAATTCACCCTCTTTATAAAGTCCGGGTTCAATAGAGAAACACTCACCCTCTAACAGCGGAACTTTCGCAATTTCTCCGGTACTTAAATTCGGCGGATATTCATGTACATTTATGCCAATCCCGTGCCCTAACCCGTGGTTAAATACAAATCCGTCCAAATCGCATGAAGCAAAGAACTCATGAACCGATTTATCAATTTCAAAGCCCGTAACAGGTCTGTGTTTATTTATATTGCAGTAATTGTATGCTTTTAAGAAGGCTTTTAATACGTAAGTATATATTTTCTTGTGAAGTTCTGACGGTGTTCCTTTTACAAATACTCTTGTTATATCTGTTGCCAACCCGCCGTCAAAATAAGCTCCGCAATCTATCAATACGAGACTTCCGTCTTTTATGATTTCGTCTTTTGAACATTTTGAATAATGTGCGAGTGCGGAATTTTTGTCTTTTGCAACTATTGATTTAAAACTCAAACATTGTGCGCCTTGTTTTTTGAATTCTTCTTCCAATCGTACAGAAATATCATATTCGGAAATATTATCATTTTGTTCTATATATTCTCTAATCGCAAGAACAGCATTATCAGTCCTTTTGAAAGCATCTTTTAAATGCGTGATTTCGGCATGATTTTTTTGAGCTTTCATTGATTTAACTGGATTTGTTTTCAGTTCGACTGCATGATTTCCTAATAAATTGTAATCGTAAGCGTTAATTGTTGATTTATCGACAAATACTTTTTTATCAATATTTTTTAAATCATTTTCAAGTTGTTGCAGTTTATCTTGTGTATATAAAGTTACGTCATTTTTGTATATAAGGGCTTTTGCTTCAATTTTTGAACTGTTATTTTTAAAGCATCTCATATTAAACAAATAAGAAACTTCATCTAAATCCGTAACATACAAAGCTTCGTCAGGATTTAAGTTTTCTGAAATCTTTGAAATTTTTTCTTCTGTCGATAGACCTGTATATTTTGTATCAAGCTGTACGTATTTATCGAAAGAAGCATCAATATTAACATCAAACGGGTCATTCTCCAGCAGCTTTACTTGTCTTACCGCGGTTAATTTCTCGGTTTTTGATTGAGAATTCTTTTTAGAAAATAAGTAAAGAATCTCATTTTCAGGAATTCGCGCAATTAATTCATCAAAATATTTCTGTCCCTGTTGAAGCTTAACAACAGTCACCAGTTTATGATCAACTTCTAAATCTGCTTGAATATGGTATCTGCCGTCAACAAAAAGATAAATTGTTTCAGGTGTAACAAGAGCTTCTCCTGTTGAGCCTGAAAAATTTGTCAATTTATAGCGAGAATTTTTGTCCAAAACATTATATTCAACCAGAAATTCGTTAGTTGAATTAACCAAAAGATAACGAATATCATTATCTTTCATAAAGCTTCTTATATCAATCAAAGATTAGTCCTCCGGAATTTCGGTAACCTTAATCAAGTGCCATCCGAATTGCGTTTGAACGGGCTTTGATAACTCTCCTTCTTTAAGAGAGAATGCCGCATCTTCAAACGGTTTAACCATCATACCTTTACCAAAGAATCCTAAATCACCGCCGACTTGACCTGATGGGCAAAGTGAAAATTCTTGAGCGGCAGATTCAAAATCTGTTTTGTTATTAAGAATTTCGTTGTACAAATTATTTGCTTCATCCTCTGTTTTTACAAGGATGTGGCTTGCTCTGATTTCTGTAACCATATTTCACTCCTTAATGCGCATGGGCATGATAAATATAACTAACCATATAACTTTATAATAAAAAGGTTTGTCTTGCAACTACTACAACACAAACCGGAAGTTATAAAACATGAAAAATTTCTGAAAAAAGTGTAAGTCCAAACCATTTTAAACCGAACCGCAAAAAGAAAAAATCTTATCGCAACCCCGAAAAAGTGCCCGGATGCTTTGAACTTACATTAATATAATAAACTTTTTTCCCAATTTTTCGCACCCTTCTTGAGGATAAACTTAAGTAGTTCAAAAGTAGTATTTTGCAATAATGCTAAAGTATTAGAAATATTTATCTTGATTTTAAAAATTTATCGTGTTAGTATAAGAAGGCACAGAGGGTTACATGCGGACGTAACTCAGTTGGTAGAGTATCTGCCTTCCAAGCAGACTGTCGCGCGTTCGAGTCGCGTCGTCCGCTAATAAAAAAGAGATAGATTTTTCTATCTCTTTTTTATTGGGATGATAGCGACGAGAACGCATAATGTCGTTCGAGCGACCTGTGAGCAGAGGGCGGATGTGTGCGGATCGGATTGCGATGAGCAATTCAAGCAGGCACACGGAGTCCCGTTTATTGCGAACAGGTCAAGACAGTCGCGTCGTCCGCTAATAAAAAAGAGATAGATTTTTCTATCTCTTTTTTATTTTGATGATAGCGACGAGAACGCCTTTGTACGAAGTACAAATATTTGCGTTCGAGTGACCTGTGAGCAGAGGGCGTGGGTCGGATTGCGATGGACAATTCAACCCGTACACAAATCTACTGCTTCAAATTTATCACTTTGGGTAATGTAATTTAATAATAAAATTTTTAAAATGTATATATGTTCAACAGTAATTGGTATAACAGTTTAATAAAACCGCCTATGGCTCCTCCTAACAGCATTTTTTCACCTGTTTGGGGAGTATTGTATATTTTAATGCTTGTTTCTTTGATTTTATATATCAAAGAACAAAAGGCTAATAAGCTGTCAGGATATATTTATTTCTCCATCCAACTATTTTTAAATATTATTTGGTCGCCGATTTTTTTCGGTGCTGAAAGTATTCTTGGCGGATTAGTCGTAATCATATTATTGGATATTTTTGTAATTCTGACGATAAAGAAATTTTATAATGTTTCAAAGCTTTCGGCGATATTATTAATTCCGTATTTGATTTGGATATTATTTGCAACATATTTGAAT
>OMVC01000082.1 GCA_900314375.1 uncultured bacterium | reverse complement strand
CCCCTTTCAATAATAGTTAATCCCCTCATTATATACTCCACATATATAAAATATTTTTAAAAGATAATATCGCCTGTTTTTAGTTTAATATTAAGAAATATTAAAATTATTTTAAAAATATCTATCTGTAATATAAAATTTTATTAAGTCAAATAGCAAAAATCTAATTATAAATCTTTTATAATAAATAGTAGGAGAAAAATTCATGTCTATAGATTTCAATCCTCAAGTTTATATAAAGCCTGTTGTATTTCAATCTGTACAAAATCATTGTCTTTGGCAGCAGCCTAAATTTGATACGTTTATAATGTCTGCTCAAGCAAAAAATAATGTCAACGGAATGAAATTTGAAGGGATAAAAATTGCAAGACGTGAGTTTGGAACAATTGAAAAGACCGGACAAAAAGCTTATTTATATACGTTAACTAATAAAAACGGTGCAAGTGTCGATTTATCGACATTTGGAGCAACAATTACCTCAATAAAAGTTCCTGATAAAGACGGTAAAATGGTTGATGTAACTCAAGGTTATGATAATGTCACGCCTTATGAAAAATCTCCTGTTGGGCATGCAGGTGGCACAATCGGTCCTGTAGCAAACAAAATTGATAATGCAAAGTTTATACTAAACAACGAAGAATACCATCTTGAAGCAAATAAAGATAACGGTAAAACTCATTGTCATGGCGGCAGTGAAGGCTTTGATGTCAAAAATTGGTCTCCGAGAATTTTACCTGACGGAATTGAATTTTCGTATACCAAAAAAGACATGGAAAACGGGTATCCGGGGAATGTAGAAGTAAAAGTCACTTATAAATTTGATAATGACAATAAGCTGCATATAAATTATCAGGCAACTACCGATAAAGATACACTTATAAATCTGACAAATCATACATATTTCAATTTGGATGGTGCCGAAAATACAAAAGAAAATTCAATATATGACCATATTGTAACTTTGCCAAACTCAAAATCTATAACAGAAAATAATGAAGTGTCAGTGCCGACAGGGAATATTCTATCGGTAGAAAATACTCCGTTTGACTTCTCCGTACCCCAAAAAATCGGTAATGTTATAAATGGAAACTCAGAACAATTAAAAATTGGCGGAGGATTCGACCATAACTATATAATTGACGGTTATGACGGACAAACATTGATAGAAGCGGCTAATGTAAAATCCTCAAAAACAGGTATTGTTATGAAGGTTTCTACTAATCTTCCGGGGTTTCAATTCTATAGCGCAAATCATTTAGGAAAATCTGCGCAACCTATGGGTAAAAACGGAACAAGATACGAAAAGCGCTCTGCATTATGCGTGGAACCGCAATTTTTCCCTAATGCAATAAACACCCCTCAATTCGAAGAAAAAGGGATATTGCGCAAAGGAAACTTATATAATAAAGACATTGTTTATGCATTTAGTGTTGACGAATAAATTTGTCATTTTTGTACATAAACTTCAACCATTTTAAGCAAATCTTCTTTAGTATATCCGTTTACTTTGTCAGCTTTTCCGTTAAATAACAAATTTGCGTCTTTGAATAAGCTTGACGCAAGTTGTATTTTTGCTTTTCGTAATTCGTCGGTTAATTCATTGTCTTGGATTTTTCTGTAGTTGTTTGTGTATGGTAAGAGTATTTCTTGTTCCCCGTCAGCAGACGGAACTCCTGCTGCTCTTTGAAAATCTACAATTCTATGCCCGTTATTTACCTGTATTACGGAATATTGATTGTTTGACTTAATTCGCCAATCGCCATATATACACGATGCAATATATGGATTTAATGTTGTAGAGATGTAACGATTAGGGCTTTCGCACATAAAACCTTGTCGATAAACAATGCCTTGATGTGTCCCATATTTTTTGTCCAATTTTTTTAGGGAATATTCCAGAGCCCTAATTACTTCAGGAATGGTTGTTAAATCAACAGGTAATATTGATTTGTATTTCTCTGTGTTTTTATTGAGTAACCCTGTCATATAATTATTGATAATCTCATGACTTCCTTCAAAACCGCAATAAGGGATAAGTCCCATTTCTTCAATATCTATATCCTTGTACCATTCTAAATCACATTCTTTAAAATATGCATAATCACCGTTATTCGAAATTGCCTTCATTAAATTATGAATAATGCTTCTATACTCATTAATGTCTTCTACAGGAGTATTAATCCTTTTAAAATCAGGTGTAATTATATTTTTATCAAAAGAATCTCTATTATATTCAAAATGTTTCACTTGCAAAGGCTTTTGGTGTTCCTTTGAATTAAACATTATATGTGTATTTATATTTACAGGGTTAAAACAAATATGCATAACTCATATAATACGCATAAAAAAATTTTTTGTTATTTTTAATTTATAATTTTTATTGATGCTTTTTATACCATATAACCATCAAATCAAGCATATCAAACACTTTCATATTACCTATGGCTTCGTCTGTTATATTTTGTTTTTTTATATATTTGTAGTAATCTCTAATGAATTTGTATATTTCTGCTTTATCAATATGGTTATCTCTGGTAATGCTGTTTCCGACAACATTAAAAATTTTATAAATATATTTTTGGTTTTTTAATAAATTTTTTTTAGATAACAGTACACTCCTGTTTTTGTCTATAGTGGATACTATATCCTTAAAACTGGCATTTCCTATATTGTTTCCGAAATCTGAAACTGATTGCTTCAGAAATGAATTTTTTATAAATGGTTTGATTAAGTATGTTTCTTTTTCAATATACATGTTTCCCCCGTATTTCTATAAACGAATTTTTGTTAAAGAAATTGCCAAGATATTTGTAATATTAATTTATTTTACAGGATATACAATAATATATAATAAATTTTGACATGTAATTTTTTTTTGCTAAAATAATGAACGTAAATTATTAGGGGTTTATTAGGAGTTAGGGAAATGAAGAAGATATTGAGTGCAATACTGTCTGTAGGCATATTGTTTTTGTATAGCGGATGCGCATGCTTGGGTGCCGAAACACCACAGCAGGTTCAAGCACGTTTAAAACAAGCTAAAATAGAACAGATGATGAAAAATGCAAAGCCTATTGAATTGGCTTTTGTATTTGATGGTCCTTCGGATAAAAATGCGACGGTATTAAAGACATTTCAGCAAACAATTACCATGTCTTTACTGCCTGATTATAAACCGGTGTTTTCACCTGATTTAATTTTCACCGGTGATTGGACTCAAAAAGGTGCGCAGCAAGCATCAGATAAAGCGTTGAATTCACGTGCAAGAATGGTTATTTCTTTAGGTTACATGTCAAGTGCATATTATACGGATAAAAAAGATAAGAAAAAATATGTAGTAACTATTGATCAATACGGTTTAAGGGATTTTGGCGACAAATTTTTTAACCCGATTCAACAAACCGCAAATGATTTCGCAACATTCAAAGTACTTGTTCCGTCTATTAAAAAGACCGCGATATTGATGAATGAAAATTACTACAATACTGAAGCTAATTGGAGCCAAAGTATTACAAAAAAATTAAAAGAAAAAGGGACAGATTTGGATTTTGTAGTAATTCCTGTTAATAACAACCTTTCCGGATCTTTATCCAAAATCCCGAAGGATGTGGATTCAATATTTGTAACTCCTTTATACAATTTAACAACTGATCAGAGAAAAGAACTATACACTTATGCAATAAACAGAAAACTTCCGACCTATTCTATTGTCGGTAAAGAAGACGTTGATTTAGGTGCAATGTTAGGAACCTCAACAATGGATGTTGATAAAAAACTTGCGGAAGCAACATCTTTTAATATTCATGGAGTTTTGCACGGCAGTGCCGTAAAAAATGAAAAAATACCTTTTTATGATGATAAGGTGATATTCTATAATGCAGATACAGGTGAAGCCGTAGGCTATACCCCACCGTTAAGGTTATTAAACAACGCTGTTACAATTACGCATAAACAATTGAATAAATACAGTTTAGGAACATTATTGGATGCTTTGGATGAAACAAACCTGGATATTAAAAGAAAACAATTTTTGATAAGTGCGGCAAGGCGTTCTGTTGCGAGTGCGTATTTAAGGTATTTACCGACATTGAGAATGGATTTGGGCTATCAAACTTATAACAGTGCTTATGCTTATTCATATTCGGATATTCCTACTCGCGCGGGTCAATTTACCGTTGCTATGGATCAAGTATTATATTCTCCTGATTTGGTAACAAATATTATTGTAAAACATAAGAAGTTAAAATTTGATAAAGCGGAAGCAGATTTAACAAAGGCAAATACAGAATATCATGTCGGAAATTTGTATATAGAAACTCTTATGCTTGAAAATATAATAAAGGTCCAGGAGGAATTTGTTCAAGAGACCAGAGAGAATTTGGCAATCGCAAGAGTAAGAGAAAAAACCGGCAAATGCGGATATGAAGAAGTTCTTCGCTGGGCAGGCGAGGTTTCGGAAGCAGAGAAAAAATTGTTGAGTATGCAAGCTGAATTTAAAAATCTAAAAATAACAATAAATAAATTGTTAAATAAAGACCAAAAATCAGATTTTGACTTTGCTCCGTTAACAGCGAGCGATCCTGCATTTTTCTCATCTGATTTGCATATCATAGACCACGTTCGTAATCCGCAGAAACTGGGCAAGTTTACCGAAATGTTGGTTGATGAAGTAAAATATTTATCCCCGGAAACGACAAAACTTAAAGCTGCAATAGCAATGAAAAAGGCCGAAATGAGTAATTATATTCAAAAATTCTTCTTGCCTAATGCGAAAATGTCATTAGAATACGGTTCGCAATTTGACAGATTTTTGCCTTATGAAGATGCCGGCCATAACCAGATGAAATATGTAGGTTCCGCGGTCGGATACAGTCAAGGTGCAATGCAAGGGGCAGCAGAAGGCGCAGCTGCCATGGCTGCAACTCAAAATCCTATTGCAATTGCAGCAGGAACAGGTGCCGGTGCAGCTCAAGGCGGTGCCGTAGGGTATAACAGAGGACTGGACAGCCCGTATTTAGGCTTAAATAAAAATTCATTCCGTTTTTTCATCGGTGCTCAATGGAAGCCGATAGAAGGCGGACATAAATTTGCCGAAGTTGCAAGATGTAAAGCTGAATTAAACGAGCTCAATGCATATTTGGAAGAAGTTAACGCTGAAATAGAAATGCAGGTTAGAACAGTAGTTAATCGTGCTATAGCCAAGTATTTTATGATTGAAAAATCCTACAAAGCAATGTTTGCACAGAGCGAAAATTATCAATCTGTCAAAGCAAAATATTTGCTTGGTGAAGTACCTATAACTCAAATCGCAGATGCTCAAAACCTTTATTATCGTGCAAAAATAGATGCTTTAAATTCTCAATATGAATTTTTTAAAGAGCTTATATGGGTTCAAAGAGGATTGTTATCTGTTAACTGGACAAAAGCATCTGATGAAGCTAAAAAATGGATAAAGGGAATTCCTGCAATATTACCGGCAGAAGAAGACTTTACTTTATAATAAAATAAAATCTAATTTACCAAAAACGTAGTTCTGAATATATTCGGACTACGTTTTTTGTTAAATCTTTATTAAAGATTATTTTTTATGATTTTATTAAATATAATGCGACCGGGGGTAGTTATAAAATTTTTCAAGGTTATGTTTGCGTTGAAAGATGTTTGTTTCAATTTCGTTAAAATATTTGTTTATTGTTTCCATAAATAGATTTGGCATTTTATTTCTGTCAAAAGCTCCAATGATGAACAAGCTGTTTGGTTTTAAAATATCTGCAACTTTTTTTACGATTTCAACTGATTCTTTTTCTCCGAAACTGTGATACAGGCAATTTCTTATTATTATAACAGAATTACCGTTATCTTTAAGATTTTTTAAACGTTTTTGAAAATCTGTAACCATAAAAGTAAAACAATCTTTAAATTCCGGAATTAATTTATATAACTTTTTATTTTTATCGCTAGGGTTTAAAATATATTTATTGTACAATTTTTTATTTGTTCTTTTTAATAATTTGTACTTGTCGTTCTTAAAGGGAGTAATTTCATCATCAGAGAGCAGAACTATTCCATTATTTGGGTATGAGTGTATAACCGGCGCATATATGTCTGATGCGACTATTGGTGTAAAGCGCTTTTTAAATTCGTCAAAGCCAACCTTTCTAACCAGTGATTCTGCAAGAAAGTATGCTTCTGTACCATCAGAAACATTCATAGGCATAATTTTTACAGTGTTATATTTTTTGAAATTTTGAATAATAATGTCAGCGGCATTGTCGTAGTTTAAATCATCACGCTTTGCTGTGGTACATTGGCTTATTCGCATTTTGCCGTTACAATCCATGTATTGGTGCATTTTAAAATTTAAACTTCCAAAACTTGGTTTGTAGAGATTGTTGGTGTTTGTAATGTCCTGAATTTTCATCGACCGGAATATTTATCCCTTGATTATTAAAATTTGCATTTTTTTGCGATATCAAAATAGTATCTTGTTTTTTTAGTAACAAATAGTTTTAATTTATCTTTTGATAGTTTAAAAACTCAAAAAATATTTTTTTGCTTCGTAATTTAAACAATTGTTCTGATATTGCTCCCAAGTTCTTCTGAATCAAGCCTTAATTGCTCAAATAATTTTTTTTGATATTCTGCTGAAGGTCCCTTGATTACTTCTGTTTTGCCCTGTTCTGTTTTTATCACTATTGTTTTCGGTAATAATCTTTTCGTGTTTGAATAATCGAAATCTTTAAATAATATTTTTTGTGCAGTAACTCGTTTTCCTATTCCTAAAAAATCATCAGTTTTTGTTTTCAAATATTCACTGGGTATAAAAATTTTAGAGGCAGGGTTTTCTGTATTTATTTTGACTAATAATTTTTTAGGTGATAATTTCGTCAAAAACCACATAGCAGAAGCAATAAGCGGTGCCTTTTCGTTTTGCTGCGGTGTCGAATGATAATATTTACCTTTTATCTCGCCGCCTCCTGTATTTTCATATATATATGTTCTTTTTTGACTATTATTATCTGAGATTGTCATAATTTTTCCGTTATAA
>OMVC01000070.1 GCA_900314375.1 uncultured bacterium | reverse complement strand
AAATAGCACAAATGCACCTGACAAAACAGAGAATAAAAGTAAAATAACAAAAGCTCTCCCTTATATTGCAGGAGCAGTTGTTCTTGCAACAAGCGCTTTTGTCTTTAGAGATAGAATTGCTAAAATATTAAAAAAAACAAAGATTAAAGAACAACCACCACAGCCCCAGCAACCGCCAAAAAATAACTTAAACATAGAACAAAATAAAAACGATGCAATAAATACTCTGCCTGCAGTTATATATAAATTTGACTTTCTGCCCCCAAAAACGGCAAAAATTGAAAAAGGACCTAACGACATTATTGCAAATACAAATGATAATATACCACTAAAAACAGGTATTAACAATTCAGGAAAGGTTAACACTGCGGAAGCTAATACACCTGTTATTTCTGAAAAAACAGACCCGGAATCCGGTTTCAAGATAGTATGTGTCGGGTTTAAAGACGGACACCCGGTATTTGAAAAAATCGAATTGCCGGTAGATAATATTGAAGGATATGAAGATGCTTTTAGTATTGCTTTAAATAAATCTAAACTGGATGATGAAGCAATAATAAATAAAATCAAGAATATAAGCAGCGCGCAGTTTCAGGATATAGAAAGAATTATAAATGAAAATACACATAACGGTTTGATTAATATGCCTATGATGCAAAAAATAGCAAATGATTTTATGACTGATTTAAACAGAGGGCCGGACAGATATCATCAGGCAGCAGATATTATGGAACAATCCCACATAAGACAACACATAAGAGGCAATCGTCCAACTACGACTGAAATGTTTAATTTGGTTGATTACATGACTACAGACCCGATACTGTATAAATGTTATCAAAACATGCCTCTTGAAGAGTCTGCAAACAGATTAAACTTAATAAATAAAGAATTTACAACAAACGAAAAATTTAAAGAAGCACTTGAAACAACCAAATTTTTCGAAAAAACATTTACAAAATTAGTTGAAAAATATCAATTCAAACGCTATAATCTGGCGCACGGCATCAAAGATTAGTTTTACCTTAAGCTTTCAGGTACAGCCATTGGGATAGGAGCTTTACTTTGACTTGGCTGCGGAGCAGCATGCGGTGTAGGTGCTTGAGTTGACGTTTGTGATGTTTGAGAAGCCTGAGGTTTGAAATTCTTTGCAATATCAGCCGGTGTAATATTCTTGTTCAAATTTGCACCGGCTTGACGAACTGATTCCGGCAATTCAGGTTTTAAATTATTATTTTCCGCAGACTGCTCGTTGTTTTCTTGGTTTTCTTCATCAACAATTTCTTCATCCGCAACTTTATCCACAGGAGCGTTATACCCTTTCAGTTCCACTTTTTCATAGTCAAAGTCATGAGCACCAAAATCCCTTGTTGCAACCGTCATAATAGCTTTCCAAATTTGAGCGGGCACTGTCCCCCCTGTCAACCCCTTCATCTGTTTATTATTGTCATCCCCGACCCAAACACCTGTAACAATATCAGGAGTATAGCCAACAAAATACGCATCTCTGTAATCATCCGTCGTACCTGTCTTTCCGGCAGCCGGCTTACCAATATCGGCAGCCCTGCCTGTACCTGATTTTATGACAGTTTTCATCATTGCAGTCATTTCGGAAGCCGTTTTTAAACTTAACGGACGTGTGCTTTTTGCTTTTGGTGCTCTATACAATACTCTGCCGCGAGAATCTTCAATTCTTTCTATGGCATAAGGCTCTACAACATATCCTCCGTTGGCAAAAGCACCATACGCTCTGACAAATTCAAATAATTTAACTCCGTTTGAACCAAGAGAAATAGTATAATCTTTTTCTAAAGGAGTAGTTATCCCCAATACACGTACAAGTTGTATAACCGCATGAATACCCACCTCACGTATAACTCTTGCCGCACAAACGTTTGAAGATATCATTAACGCTTTGTATAAAGGAATTTTTCCCCGATAATTATTACCGTAATTTCTTGGCGACCATTGAGCTATGGTAATAGGTCTATCATCCACAATACTGTTCGGGGAATAGCCTTTTTCCATAGCAGCAGCATAAACAAACGGTTTGAACGCGGACCCTGGCGGTCTGATGGCTTGAGTAACTCTATCATATTGAGATTCTCCGTAATTTTTCCCGCCGGCATACACCAAAATTCTGCCATCTCTAGGACTGAATGAAAATACGGCAGCCTGCTGCGATTTATTTGTCAAACCATAATTTTTCATATAGGTTAATATTGCTTCATTTGCTTTTTCTTGAGCTTTTGCATCAAGTGTTGTAACAACCTTATACCCGCCATGAATTACTTCGGTTTCTTCAAAACCGAGCTTATTCATTTCTTTCATTACAAAATCACTAAAATACGGAGCTTTATTTGTAGTATACAACTGCGGCACATCACTCAATTTTATAGGAGCTTCAATCGCTTTTTCATATTCCTCTTTTGAAATATAGCGCATAGTAAGCATCCTTTTTAAAACTTGATTTCTTCTCTGTTTTGCAAGCTCTATATTATTATACGGGTTATAAACAGACGGAGCTTGAGGCAAACCTGCTAATAGTGCCAATTCCGGCAGCGAAAGCTTATCTAATTTTTTATTGAAATAAATTTTAGATGCTCCTGCAACACCATAAGCACCTGCGCCCAAGTACACGTTATTCAAATACATTTCAAGAATTTTATCTTTTGAAATTGTTTTTTCGATACGAGCGGCAACTTCAAGTTCTTTAATCTTCCTAATAAAAGTTCTTTCATTAGATAAGAAAAGAATTCTCGCCAGCTGTTGCGTAATCGTACTTGCGCCCTGTACCGTATGCATCGCAATAACATTTTGTATTGAAGAACGTACTATCCCCAATAAATCATATCCATGGTGACGATAGAAATTTTTATCTTCAGTAGCAATAAAGGCTTTTTGCAGTGTTTCAGGCACTTCACTAAGTTCAACTTTATCATAAGTATATGCTGTAAAGGTTTTTATAATCTCACCGTCAGCAGAGTAAAATTTTGTAACTATATTAGGTCTGAAATCTTGTAAATGCTCAATCTTTGGCAGAGATGACAAACACAAATTAACAGCAACAATACCCGCCAAAAACAAAGCCGCAAAAATCAGAACAAATAGTTTTAAATTAGTAAAAAAACTATTTTCTTTTTTCTTTGTATGGTAATCCCTTCTGGAGCTTTGTTG
>OMVC01000122.1 GCA_900314375.1 uncultured bacterium | reverse complement strand
AATAAAGAAGGAGAAGAAAAATGTTCGGATTAATTTTAGCAGCAGCGCTGATATTATTTGCAATTTTTGCATTTGTTGCAAACCAATATAAACGCTGTCCATCAAACAAAATCATTGTAGTTTACGGTAAAACAGGCGGTGAAAGAACCGCAAAATGTGTACATGGCGGCGGTACATTTATTATCCCGTTAATTCAGGATTATGGGGTATTATCTTTAGAACCTATGACAACTGATATTGATTTAAGAGGTGCTTTGTCAAAAGGTAATATCCGTGTTGCGGTACCTTCAACATTTACATTTGGTATTTCAACAGAACCAAGTATTATGATAAACGCCGCAGAACGTCTTTTGGGCTTATCAAGACAAGATGTTATTGCACAGGCAAGCGATATTATTTTAGGTCAATTGCGTCTTGCAATCGCGACATTATCAATTGAAGAAATTAACCAAGACCGTGAAAAATTCTTGGAACAAATTAACGCAAACGTAAATACAGAGTTGAAAAAAATCGGGCTTGAAATCATTAACGTAAACATAAAAGATATCACCGATGAATCAGGTTATATTGATGCAATCGGTAGAAAAGCAGCTGCAGAAGCAATAAACAAAGCAAAAGTTGAAGTTGCGGAACAAGAAAAACTCGGAGCAATCGGTGAAGCTTCCGCTAATAAAGAAAAAGAAGTTCAAGTTGCAAACCAAATGGCTCAAACTCAAATCGGTCGTACAAATGCAGACAAAGAACAACGTATTAAAACTGCCGATTTGGAAGCTCAAGCTGTTGAAGGTGAAAACATTGCAAAAGCAAATATTGCAGAATATAACGCAACCTTATCCGTTAAACAGGCAGATGCATTCAGAGAAGGTGAAGTTGCAAAAGCAAACGCTCAACGTGATGTCTTGTTAGCACAAAAAGAACAAGAAGAAGCAAAATTGAAAAAAGAAGAACTTGCAAGACAAGAAGTTGAAAAGTTAAAAATTCAAGTAGAAGCTGATGCGGAAGCAGAACGTTTGAGACGTGTTGCACAAGGTCAGGCAGATGCTATTAAAGCAAAATACTTTGCGGAAGCAGAAGGTGTAAAAGCCGTGTTGGAAGCAAAAGCACAAGGTTATGCTGAATTAGTCAGAATTTCCAATAACAGACCTGAAATAGCAACAAGCTTCTTGATGATTGAAAAAGTCCAAGATTTAGTAGCAAAACAGGTTGAAGCTATTAAGAATATTAAATTTGATAAGATTACTGTTTGGGATGGCGGAGCAGGTTCTCCGAACGGTTCAACTACAGCTAATTTTATGAAAGATTTAATCAAATCACTCCCTGCAATGCACGATTTGGCAAACCAAGCAGGCATAGAATTACCTCAAGTTTTGGGTAAAGTAGACAGCGGTTTGGAAGAAGCAGTTGCATCAGCACCTGTTAAAGATGCTAAAGCTCAAACAAAAAAAGAAGATAAATAAAAAATATTTGTATAATGATATGCGCGCCGTTAAATTTTAACGGCGCTTTTTTTATCCGAAAATATTTATACTTTTGTTGGTTGTATTTTTTATGAATTTTAAAAATTAATAAATTGAAAAACATTAACAAAATTGTTAAACTTAAAGTAATTAATATGAGGTTCAATTATGGAAAAATTCAGATTTTTGACATCAGGTGAAAGTCATGGCAAATGCTTAACCGCAATAATAGAGGGTGTACCCTCCGGTGTTGAAATAGATATAGATTTTATAAACGCAGAATTAAAACGTCGTCAAGAAGGTTATGGACGCGGTGATAGAATGAAAATCGAAAATGACAAAGTTGAAATTTTGTCAGGAGTTCGTCATGGCAAAAGTATCGGTTCTCCGATTACATTGATGATAAAAAATAATGATTTTCAAAATTGGCAAAAGGTCATGAGTGTTTTTCCCGAAGATTATACTGATGAGAAATCATTTACGACATATCGTCCGGGGCATGCGGATTATGCGGGTTCAGTCAAATATAACCAGACAGATTTGAGAAATATTTTAGAGCGTTCAAGTGCAAGAAAAACCGCAATAGAAGTGGCCGTCGGTGCAGTTGCGAAATTGATATTAAAAACGCTTGGTATTGAAGGCAGTTCAACTGTTACTCAAATCGGCAGTGCGTGTTGTCCTGACAGATTTCACCAAGAAATAGATACTGCAAAGGAAAACGGGGACAGTGTTGGCGGGAAATTTGTTGTAGTTTATAAAAATTTGCCTGTCGGTTTGGGTTCTTATGTACATTGGGACAGAGGTATTGATGGCAGAATTGCGCAGGCAGTGATGAGTATTCCTGCAATAAAAGTTGTTGAAATAGGAACAAATCCGTTAGGCATGTGCGGAAGTCAATATCATGATGAATTTACGGTTGAAAACGGTGAAGTATGCCGTACAACCAACAATGCAGGCGGGGTTGAAGGCGGAATTACAAACGGACAAGATTTGGTAGTATCAGCAGTAATGAAACCGATTCCGACTATGTTAAAACCGTTAAATTCCGTTGATAAAAAAACAAATGAACCAAGTCAAGCACATTATGAACGTTCTGATGCGTGTGCTGTTGAATCCTGTGCGGTTGTTGCAGAATCTCGTATAGCGTGGGTTTTAGCTAATGAAATTTTGCTAAAATATGGCGGGGATACTATAGAAGAATTAAAAAATGCAATGAGGTAATCTAGAGGTTTAGGCTGTTATTAAAGTAGGTTAGAGGTTTGGAAGTTTGGAGGGTTGGCTTTTTTATTAATTGAAAATGGAAAATTGAAAATTATTTCAGTTAATTTTCCCTCCCTTGGGGGAGGGTGTCCGAAGGACAGGAGAGGGTTTTGTGTAATTGAAAATTGTTTCGTTTATTGTCTTTACAATTGAGCAACCTGACATTATTTGCGGATAAATGCATCAAACATCAAACGTAAGAGTATAAAACCTAGAAACGCGTCTCGCGTTAAACGGATATTGATTACGCTTTTATTTCCTGTCAGGCTTTCCATTGTGACGAACCTGAAACGAACTTAATCACTCATCTGCATTTAGTTTAACTTGTGTTATATTATAACAATAACCCTATTTTACAACTTGGATTAAAGCATTGATAACATCTTCATCCCATTTTATACCACATTCTGATTTCATAATATCAAGAGCTTTATCTTTTTCCATAGCTTTGCGGTACGGTCTGTCGGATGTCATGGCACAGTATGCATCAGATACTGCAATAATTCTCGAACCTAACGGAATTGATTGTCCTTTCAACCCTTCAGGAGTTCCCGAACCGTCAACACGTTCTGTTTGATAAGTTATATATGGTACAACTTCCGATAAGAAGTTTATGTTCATTAACAGGTTAACACCGACATTTGTATGGTTTTTGATTTTATTTAATTCTTCAGGTGAAAGTTTTCCGTTAGTTGCAAACAATTTTTCAGGCAATGTGATTTTGCCGATATTTTGTAACAGAGCTGCATAATATATCAAATCGGTTGTTTTTTCATTCAAACCTAATTTTGTACAAATTCCGCGCGACAATTTTGCGCTGTTTCTTGAGTGAGAAACGGTATATTGTCCTTTTCTGTCAACTGCTGTTGCGAGGGCTTCCACAAAATTCTGCTGGTAATCACATAAATCACCGATTAAAGCTGTCAAATCACCTCTCAATTTTTTTAGTTCAAAATCTGTTGAGTCAGGATTTTGGATTGTATTATTAGTTTCTTCTATAACTTTTTGTAAAGTTATAGTCGTCCCGAGCAAATTGGCAATACTTGTTGCGACTTCCAAAAAGTCATCTTCCGGCTTTTGCGTGTACTTGAGATCTATTGCACCGATTGGAATTGCGGAATTTCTGATAGGGATACATATATGGTAATTTCTCTCTATAATGTCATTATGCAACAATTCTTCCAATCCAAAATCGCAATCGGATGTGTCATTTGCAGAATTTCCGATTAGCTCTGATTTGTTTTCTTTTAAGAAAAATATTCTGCATTCTTCAACTTCAAGCATACATACAATAGATTTTGCAATTGATGTATATATGGCAATTTCTTCGTTTTTATTAAAATCCAAAACACATAATGTATTTTTTGATGAATATAAATCAATCAATTCTTTTAACTGGTTAATAAGGCGTTCTTTCTTGTTTGATTTTACACTGATTTTCTTGGCTAAATCTTCAGAGATAAGATTTTCTGACAGAAAATCTCCAAGATTGAGTGCAAACATTTCCTCTATCGGGTCAGTTCCTGCAAGGTATTCTGATTGCCCGAATATTGAAACCCCTGATTTTTTCTCTTCTTTATTCATAATAAATCCTTTTATAAATCATGAACCTTCTTTCTTTTATATACGGCACAGAATAATAAAAACTTTAATAATATTACAAAAATCATACAAACGGAGGAGAAAAAATTTAATAAATCCGAAATAATTTATGTAAACTTGTATAAACATGTTATTATAAATAGTTTTCTTCCCTTATGTTCATGGTAGGATTTTATTAATTAAGTATTAAAAAGTAGGTATTTTTTATATCTTAAAAAGGAGAAAGAAAACTATGAGTGAAAAAAGAGTATGGTTATTCAAGGAAGGAAACGCACACATGCGCGCTGAATTGGGCGGAAAAGGTGCTAACCTTGCCGAAATGACCAATTTAGGACTTCCTGTTCCACCGGGACTTACAATTACGACAGCAACCTGTATGGAATACATCAATAACGGCAACAAAATGCCTGAAGGTTTGATGGATGAAGTTAAATATTATTTGAAAGAAGTTGAAACTCAAGCAGGTAAAAAGTTTGGTGATTCAACAAATCCTTTATTGGTTTCTGTTAGATCAGGCGCCAGAGTTTCAATGCCGGGTATGATGGAAACAATTTTGAACCTCGGTTTAAACGATGAAACCGTTGAAGCTATGGTAAAATTAACTAACAATCCTCGTTTCTGCTACGATTCATATAGAAGATTTTTAACAATGTTTGGTTCTGT
>OMVC01000105.1 GCA_900314375.1 uncultured bacterium | reverse complement strand
TTATGGTTTCTATTTTTGCATTTGTGCCACTGTTATAAATCCCCCCGCCGTAGTCAGCCGAGTTGTTAATAAAATTCCCTGTGATGGTGTCGATTGTCCGGCTGTTATCAATCCCCCCGCCGTATGTTTGTCCGGTACCACCGACAAAAACTCCGTCAATTGAATCGCGTGGGGTTGTATCGGTAATACTGCTCAAGACACTGCTTGAATTATAATTAGCATTGATTGTGTATTCATTACCTAAAATAGTTACTGGCTCGGATGTCCAAGTCGTATCACCTTCGCCATATGAGGTATTGAATTTGACATTGATATTATAGTCATTCGGTGCTTGAATAGTATAATCAACACTAGTATCACCATCAGCTTTACCGTATTGGGTTTTGGTCAAATCCAATTGATAATACTTATTTTCAAGAGCTTGAGAGCTTTCGTTGTATTGAGGGATTGTAATGACGTTTGTGCCTGAAGTCGCACTTTCAACTTCTGTCAGTGTATAAGCACTATCATCACCCAAAGTCGGTGTCGGTGCAGCCGCACCTGTGATTTTCCCTTCTCCAAAAGTTAGAGAAGGATTATCTTCTGCATTTACCCCTTGCGCATTAGCTTGAGCACCGAAAAATGTCAAACCTGCCAACGCCGCAACAGATAAACTTTTTACGAATTTGTTATTATTACCATATTTAATACGTTTTTTCATACGTCAAAACCTCGTATTCTTTCTGACCTGCCTTCTAGTGAATAAGTCGGCATGCCTCGCGTAAATCTTTAGGGTTTTAAGGAAATTTTTACAAACAGAAACATAATATATCCTCAGTATATATTTACATTATTTACCATGTTTTAATAAATTTCAAGATGTTATTTAAGAATTGTTACAAAATGAAATGTTTTAAGTTTCATTAACAATTGACATTGACATTTATGTATTCTTGTTGTTTTATAGTAATATATTAGCCGAATTTTCGTGCTGGGGGTGTATTATACCTCGGAAATTCAACTGATATAAAGTAGCCGAAATCGCGACGTCCAAGCGTTTCAAGATGGCTTTTGTATAGGACAAATTGGTAAAAGGAGAAATTATGCCAACCATTAATCAGCTAGTTCGTCAAGAACGTAAAATGCTAAAATCTAAAACAAAATCTCCTGCTTTGATGAACTGTCCTCAAAGACGTGGAGTATGTACAAGGGTTTATACTACAACCCCTAAAAAACCAAACTCTGCATTAAGAAAAGTTGCCAGAGTCAGATTAACTAACGGATTTGAAGTTACTTCATATATTCCGGGTATCGGTCACAATCTTCAGGAACACTCTGTTGTTCTTATTCGTGGCGGTCGTGTAAAAGACCTTCCTGGTGTTCGTTATCACATCGTTCGCGGTACACTAGATACTGCAGGTGTTGCTAACAGAACTCAATCAAGATCTAAATACGGTGCTAAAAGAGATAAAAAAGGAGGTAAGAAGTAATGTCAAGACGTTCTAAACCTGCAAAAAGAATTCCTTTAGCAGATCCTATTTATAACAGCGTAGATGTTTCCAAATTTATCAACCGCATTATGCGTCGCGGTAAAAAATCTTTAGCTGAAAGAATTTTCTATTCTGCTATGGAAAAAATTAAAGAAAGAACTAACGAAGAACCAATGGAAATCTTCCAAAAAGCTTTAACAAACGCTACTCCTTTATTGGAAGTTAAAGCTCGCCGTATCGGTGGTTCTACATATCAAGTACCTTTAGAAGTAAAAGCAGACAGAGGTTTTGCTCTTTCTTCTTCTTGGATAATCGATTTTGCCAAGAAAAGAGGCGGAAAATCTTATGTTGACAAATTAGTTAACGAAATTATTGATGCTTCTAACGGACAAGGTGCAGCTTGCAAAAAGCGTGAAGACACCCACAAAATGGCTGAAGCTAACAAAGCTTTTGCGCACTACAGATATTAATAAAGGATTTATTGATAACTATAAAAACTCGCTTTTTAAAAAGCGAGTTTTTTGTTGCTGTTTACTAATCAAATTATTTGAGATAAAATCAACTATATGCAAAAAATTTATTCGATATGTTACAATCCGTCTATTGAAAATGCCACAGCAGTAATGAAAAATTTGGCAAAAATTCTTGGCACTTATGGAGTCCAATATAATATATACGATATTGATAATATTAATTCCGTTTCTGATTTTGCATTCATTATCGGTGGCGATGGTTCCATATTAAAAGCCGCAAGATATTATGCAAATACTGAAACTCCTATATTAGGCATAAATTTAGGGCATTTAGGATTTTTGTCTCAAGCAGCGGAAAACGAGTTGGAAGATGTTGTTAAACGAATTTTAGAAAACAACTATAATATACAACGCAGAATAATGTTAGAATCAGGCGATTGCATTGCACTAAATGATTTTGTTATTAAAGGCGCAGAAATTTCCAGAGCTTCCGGTTTTTCTCTTGAAATTAACGGAGAATTTGTTTGTGATTACTTTGCTGACGGGTTGATAATATCAACGCCAACAGGTTCTACGGCATACGGAATGGCAGCAGGCGGACCTATTCTTGACCCGAATTCGGATGTTATCACTATTGTTCCGATTTGTCCGCATACATTGAATGCAAGACCGATTGTTGTTAATTCAAATTCGGAAATTAAAATCCTTACAAAACCAATGCAAAAATATTGTGTTGTCGCTGACGGACAAAATGTTTTTAAATTTTGCAATGAAATCACTGTAAAAAAATCTTCAAAATACACACAATTAGCACTCTTAAATAACAATTATTATTCCGTTTTGAGAGACAAATTACATTGGGGTATTAATCCGACAAAAAAATAGCACTGTAAAACTTTTACTACTTAAAATTTGTTCATAATTATTGTTAAATTATTGTACTTTTTTCCTATTTAACATAATATGTTGTTATATTATATATGTTTTAGGAAATGAGGTATAACAAGTGGAAAACATTGTAGCAGATTTATTTGCATCAAAAGAACATAATTCTGGCGAAATGATGCAAAAGGCAAATATAAATCCGACTAAAATTAAAGTAATAGGTGTCGGCGGTGGCGGTGGAAATGCCGTTAATCGAATGATTAGAGCAGGTTTATCAGGTGTTGAATTTTGGTTGATGAACACAGACTTGCAAGTTTTATTGCAAGGTCAAACAAAAAACAGAATTCAATTAGGGGCTGTTTCCACTCAAGGACTTGGTGCCGGAAATGACCCTTCTGTCGGAGAAAAAGCTGCAGAAGAGGCTCAACAGGAAATTACTCAAGCTTTAGACGGGGCAGATATGGTATTTATTACTGCAGGTATGGGCGGTGGCACAGGCACAGGTGCAGCTCCCGTTGTTGCTAAAATTGCTAAAGAATTAGGGATTTTAACAATCGCTGTTGTTACTAAACCGTTCACTTGGGAAGGTCGTAAAAGACAAAATCAAGCCAATTTGGGACTTGACAAGTTAAAAGAATACGTAGATGCAGTTATTGTTGTTCCTAATGATAAATTATTGCAAGTTGTAGGTAGAGATGTATCTTTACCGGACTCTTTCAGTATCGTTGACGATGTTCTGTTAAGAGGGGTACAAGGCATATCTGATATTATTACGGTTCCGGGTATCATAAATGTTGACTTTGCTGATGTTAAATCCGTTATGTTGGCATCAGGTTCTGCATTGATGGGTATCGGTAAAGCTCAAGGAGAAGGTCGTGCGGTTAAAGCTGCGCAGCAAGCAATAAATTCTCAATTATTGGAATCTTCAATAAATGGTGCTTCAGGTGTTATCGTTAATATTACAGGCGGTGCTGATATGGGTATTCATGAAATCAGTGATGCTGCTTCTATTATTCACGATGCCGTATTAGATGATGCTACAGTTATCATCGGTACTGCTGTTGATGAAAGAATTCAAAATGATATTCAAATTACTGTTATTGCTACAGGATTTGAATTGAAAAATAATTCTGCGATTTCACAATTTGGTGCATTTAATTCTACATCATCTTCTTCATCAACAATGAGTTCTGAACCTTCTAAATTAAATGCAGCAGATTTCTTTTCAGGAGCATTTAATAACACTAATAAATCAATATTAGATACTCCTCCATCTTCTGTAAATAAAGGATTTACTAATATTGAAATTCCTGATTTCTTAAAAAGATAATAAAAAAACTTAATAGAATTATAAAAAACTCCAATAAAATTGGAGTTTTTTATTTGCAAGATTCTTCTTCTAAATCTGTTTTACCGTTAAAATTATTATCTACTCCATCATTACATGACCCGATGGAATCTTTACCTTCAGAGGAAGGGTTAAATTTTAAATATTTATCAGGAATAACCTTCCACAAATAATTAAAAAATGCCTTATAATTTTGAGCAAATTCATTATTTTTAACAATTATAGTATTTTCATCATTTTTGTTTTCGCCGCTATTCGAAAAATTCATCGAACCTATAATCACAAATTCATCATCTATAACCATACTTTTAGAATGTAATTTTCCGGCATAATTTTCAACTTTTAAAGGAATATTGGCATCACGCAATAGCTTATTCTTTGAGTTTTGGGTAGTCACACCGTTTGCATCCGTTATTATTTTAACGTCTACTCCGCGTCTGTGAGCATTTATAAGTGCATTTGTGATATCTTTATGAGTAATAAGATATGTCGGAACGTAAACATATTTTTTTGCATTAATTATCAACTGAACAATTCTTGTACCTGTTTTATATTGAGGGGAAAAATAGATTTCAATAGTAGAATTTCCAAGCAAAAACGTATTTGTATAATTATGTTTTGTTTTCATTTTATGGAATTTGCCGTTAAGCATCTGCTCAAATTCAGCTTTATATAATTGCGCAATGGGTTCTGATTTTATTATTAGAACATCATTTACGTCATATCCGCTTAAACCGGCAGGAGAAAAATTCATCGAACCTGTAAATACAATTTTGTCATCAAATATAACAAATTTATTGTGCATAAGTTTTGCGCCATCACAATCTTTGTCAGATTTTGAATAATCTGCCAAATTTGCGATTATATAATTAGCTTTATAAAATGTATTATCAGGATTTGAAGCTTCATCATAAACAAAACGAATCTTTACGCCGCGAGCATTTGCATTTTTCAAAGCCGTTGTTATTGACGGATTATCTTCATAACCGTATATCGCTATATCTATAGAATTTTGTGAAGAATTTATATAACTTACAAATTCCTTACAAATATCCGTATTACACTTTGAATCAGGTTTTAAGTGCTTTGTATAATCTGTATGGTAAATTTTTAAATCACCATTATCCAAAGACAAAGGCGGATGATTTATGCTAAATAAGTTGTTAACGAAAAAATTTGAGCTTTTCTTTTTGTCTTTAATTATATTATGACAATATTTACAAGGTATGGCATCTTTTGGCAACTGTTTTTTCGGGATTATAGCGACATCATGAGCTAATAAGCCGTACTCACAATCTATCTTATGATACTTATTTGAATGATGATTAAAAATAACCAAATCTAATTTTTTTGATATTTCCAAATTCTTTTTAAACTTTTCGGTATTGCCAATTTTATTATTCTTTAATCCAAATCCGCTATTATACAAAAGCGTTGCATAATCAGAATTTTGAACGGTAATTTTCACAAATTTACAATCTTTATTACTTTTAATAAGCTTTACTTTTACTTTTTTATTCTCTAAAGTCTTTATTGCAAATTCGTTTGACAAATAGCCAAGATTAAATATATCCGCATTGGAAATATTTAACAACTTTGAATATTTATCCTTGAAATCCACACTATTTTCGAGTCCGAAAGCCTCTATATCTGCGACACAAACATTTTCATCTCTGTCTGCCAAGCCGTTACTATTAAAATCCACCACTAATTCGGTCGGAGAATTTATTGCAATAACATTATATGTTCTACCTTTAATTATTATAAAAGTTGAAAATATAAGAAATGACAAAATTATAAATATGTATGTTAATACTCGTTTCATAAATTATTATAATTTGTTACAGTAAAACCGGCTTTTTTTATACGTTCTTCCAAATTTTTATCAAGTGTTAAACTAAATTCTTTTGTATGAGAATCTTTTATGGAATTGTCATATTTTTTCGGATGAATTATACATTCTACAATAGACTCTTGGTTAATTTCTTTTAAAGCATACTCTATAGAATGAATATCCATTAAGTTGCTATATAAAATACCTACAATAAAATCGTTTGTTTTCAGAGAGTATTTAGATGCAACAATTTTATTCTTATTTGTAAAACTTTTACAAAATATCCATTTTACAATATTAGATAAATAAGTTAAGTTTAGATGCTTTGTAAACTTTGGTACAAAATACAATTCTTCATAGTGCGTTCTAATGAATTTTATTCCATACTCTTGTGCTAATTTTGCAACTATTTCAAAAATGTAAGGGATAATATGAATATCATCTACAGAACATATATGTGTCGGCTTCAATACCGCCAAAAGTTTTTCTATTTGCGCTCTAAATTCTTGTTCTATCTGCCCTGCCAATTCAGGAGATTTTTTTTGCAACAAATATATAAAACCAGAATTAAAATTTCCTCTTTCATCGGTTAAAAGCGGGCAATCCGTCAGAGCCATTCCTTTTGTAATATTAAGCTGAATCCCGACACTCAAATTTTGACAATCAGGTAAAACATTATTGATTGCATCTTCAAAATACTCAAAATTTGTACAAAGCGAAGCACTCGTCAAAAAGCCGTTCACATAACCTTCTAAAACCGCTTTATTATCTGAAGACGACATACCAAAACAATCTGCATTCATAATAAAATTTTTATTAATCATTATTTTTATATTCCCTTAACTATCTTAACCTTAAAAAAGCTTCTATTTTTGCCCTTATTGAATTGGTAGCATAATCATCAATATCAATATAAAGTCCGTTATATTTATTTGCTAAATACTTTGCCAATTGCGTTTTGGAGCAAAACGCCTGTGCATAAAATACCGTCGGGATATCTGGTTCAACATACATCTCCAATTCAATATCAGCAGGAACACCTGCTTCTACACATCTGGTCCAACCGTAAACATGAGTTTCATTCGGAAATAATTTCAATATACTCAAATCATTTGGCGGAACGCCCCAAAAACCAAATTTAGGCTTACACTGCTCGTAGTTATCAATACTGTCAGCAGATATTATATCTGATGTTATCTTTGTAATTTTATCATACAACGGAAGATTGCTTGTCGAAATAAAAACATCTTTTCTGTAATCAAAAGTTTCAAAAACAGTTTCTATTACATCAAACCCCATATCCTTCAATAATTTAGCGGCAAACCAACCGCTGTCGCACTTATCCTTTCCAACCGGCGCGGCAATTGTTATTAAATCATTTTTATAATATATTGCATTATTTATAATATTTTTAATAATTTTACAATAACTTTCAGGCAATATATTTGAATCAGGAACAAATTCCGACAAATCAAAATCCAAATCAATCCATTGTGCTTGAGGATATTTTTGTTTTAATTCATTTATTACTTTGGGATACGGATATCCCCAAAAACCAATCTTATCTTTCATTTTAAAAATCCATATCCATAAAATCATCCTCTTTTTTGTAGGATTTTTTCATTTTTGAAGCTCTTACTTTATCATTTTTCTTTTTGGTTTTTTCCGAAACTTTTGTACGATACGCATTATCAACTGAAACTTTTGTTATAGGCTCCCCTGATCTTCTGTCATAAAATGCAAGCCAAAATTTTCGATTTATATTATCAACAGCAAAAGACACATCCGCAATAACTTTGTCACCAGGCTTTACTTGTTTGTACATCAATTTTGTATTACCGAATATTGATGGGCTAAACTTTTTTCCATAATCATTTTCCAAAGCCATATCAAAACCTGATAAAGTTTTATCTGACATGTTAGATATCAGCAAAGATAACGTTATTGTATTAACTTCCCCAAAAGGATCTTTTTGGTGTTTTACATTATTTATATTAACTGTCAAGCCGTCATACAATATTTCTTCTTGTTTTAATGCATCTTCTCTATATACTGGCAAATCAACGCTTGTCTTTATTTTGACTTTAATCTCATCTCCGGGAGCAATCATAACCTCATGTCCTTTGCGAATTAAAGCCATTCCTAATCCGACAGCACCGCCAATAGCAGCACCGCCTGCTAATGTGTACCCTTGAGAAGCAATAGCAGCTTCCCAACCGAGCCAATTTAGAGCCATCAAACCGCCGACAGCTCCTCCTGCTACTGTATACCCGACATCTTGAGCTACAATCTTTCCTGTTTCAACTACAGGGTGTAATTTTGTGGTCATTTGACCTTCTATCGGGATTTCTCTGCCATCAGGTGTTACGAGATAATCAAATGACAAGCTTAATGTTGCAGCACGACCGAGTCTTTTTGCTTCTGTTGTTCCGGCTAACATGCCATGAGCTACAGTCCCTTTGGGTATGATTATCCCCTTATCCCCATAAACATCTTGAGTAACCTCGGCAAAAAATTCATCTCCCTCGGCAGAATATGATGAATCCAAGACTTGGGAAACTGTCATATTAATTATATCTTTACGTTCAAGAGTTTCAATTCTTCCTGTAAATAATTCGTCACCAAGCTGTTTATATTCATCCGATTCTGTAACATAACCCTTTAAAGGTTCTTGAGCAATTACAGATGTCTGACAAAATAACAATAAAAATATTGCAAATATAGAAAATAACTTCTTCATGCTATATATTATACACCCGTATTGAAAATAGGGCAAAATATTACTACCCTTTTTGCTCGGCAACTTCTCTTGCCAATTCCTCAATAAAACTATTTATCGCAGCAGGTTCAAAACAGGAACAAGAATTCCAAACCTGTGTTTGACGCGGTTCACTCAACAAAGGACTCGGATAATCATTATGACACTGCCCTTTTAGCATGTTAGTTGAGCCGTCAACTTGAGATGTAAATTTTGCACAACAACTGCATATTTTTAATGTTAAACCATAATCATCCATTTTTGATTTTAATTGCTGAAGCGCATCAATCATCCTTAAATGAGATGATGTTGTGTATTTCTTATTTTTGTATAAAAATCTTATTTTAGCTAACCCTGACTCGGTAGAGATAAATTCCAACTTACAAGGTCTATCACCGCGTTTGGTCATAACATTAACATCAATTACAAGTTTATCAGCATCTTTATCGGTATTAGCCCCTATTTTTTTCAATAGAAATTTCACTAAAGGGAAATTTTTAATTATATGGCATATTGAATATAACGGATGAAGCGCTAATAAACAGAGTTCTTTTAATGACAATTTTGCATTAATCAAACTCAAGCCAAATACGGCAGCCAATATTATTGCACTAAAAACAACAGTCTTACAAGTTACAATGAATGAATAATTATATGAATACCATACCAATAAAGCATAAGAGAATATTATCATCCAAAAATTTGGATTCAACAGAGAACATACATGCTCAATATATGAAAAATTAGTAGTTTTTAAGTTCTTTAAATTATCTTTTAAAAGTTGAAATCTTTTGCTTAAATTAGGATTTTTGAACGAACAATCCTGACCATACACATAAGATTGAATATTCGGATTATATACACATTTATTATCAGTTTTTGAAAGTTCTAAACTAAACTCCAATTCAGAGTTTACATCTTTAATCTTTATCTCATCCAGATAATCAATTACATCCTTTCGCACAACAAATAAACCAGCATCAATCATTGTTGCAAGCCCGCAAATTGAACGTGCCTGTTTGAAAAAGTTCGCTTGATATTTTTTATAAACAGCTTTTATTTTTTCAACGATATCAAGATTTTCGCGATTAACATTGACTTCACCTGCGACGGCTTCATATTTGTTCATTGCGACATTAGCCAATGTCAAAAAATTAGGTTCGATTCTGCGAATATCGTCTATAAAAACATAAGCATCAATTTCATTATCATCCTTAATTTTGTTTAACAACAGAGAAATAGCTTCAGTTTTTCCTAACGTTCCGACATCTTGAATATTTACTACATGAACAAACTTATCGTTTTCAAACAAGGATTCAGAACCGTCGTTACAATCATCCAACACCGCATATACTCTGAAATTGGCAAGCTGGTAATCCTGCATTTTCAATTCATAAACCAATTCTTCCAAATTTGCTTTATGATTATGCGAATAAATAATTACAGCAAAATTATTCTTTGTTTCATCATATTTTGAATATTTCTTCTCTATGTTAAAAGAATTATCTCTCAAATTCCTTATCGCCAAAACAAAGAAATACAATGTATAAACAAACATATAAAAATATAATATACTTAATAAAATACTCATAATTATCCCTCTTAATAATCTTATTTTAATTCAAATAAAAAGATTTTACAAATTTATTATATATCTATGAATATTTCCCCTTGTCTGAATATTCTCAATTCATTATTCATAACACCTGCAACCGTAGATTCCAAACCTTTTGCACAATAGCCGAAATCAGGTATAATCAAATCCGCAAGATCTTTCATGTTCGTTAATGCTTGTTCATAAGTTTTAGCAGAAGGTTGGTGAGAAAGATTTGCACTTGTTGTTGCCAACACATGACCTGGGATGATTTCGCATATTTCTTTAAAAATCAAATTATCAGGCACTCTTATCCCTACGGTTTTCATACCTGAAGTTATATAATCAGGTGTTTTATCGCTTTTGTCAGTTACTATTGTCAATGCTCCTGGAAAATATTTTTTTATCAACATTTGTCCGATTTTTGGAATAGGTTCAACATATTCAAGAAGATTGTATACCTCATTTGACATAAGAATAAGCGGTTTTTTAGCTTCGCGTTTTTTTATTTCATAGATTTTTTTTACTGCACTCTCGATATTTGGCAAACACCCGAGTCCCCATACTGTATCAGTAACATAAGCAATAACTCCGCCATTTTCTAATACTCTTATGATTTCATCACCATTGTTTAGCATAACTCTGTCCTTTTTTTGAGTATATACTATCACAAAAGACACAACATGTTGACTTTTAAAAACTATTCATTAAAACAATATCATACATTTAGATGTTTATTATGAATACGATATATTCCATAATAAATAGGAAAGTGTAACAAAATCATGCCATTTAGATACAGACTGCAAAAAGTTTTGGATTTCCGTATAAATCAAAAAGAAGAACAGCTGATGCGAGTCCAAAAAGCGCAGCAGGCGGTAAATAAAGCGGAAGATAATATAAAAAAGAACAATCAACTTATAGTTGATACAAAAGAAGGCATGCGCACAGCAGACCCGACGATGTACGATTATTACGACAAATACTTGAAACATCTTTGGGAAGAAGCAGAAAGACTCGAGCAAATCAGAATAGAGTTACAAAAGCAACTTGATATAGAATTACAAAAACTTGTCAAATGTGAACAAAATGTAAAAGTCTTGGAAAAACACAAAGAAAAAAATAGAGAGTTATACCTTCAAGAAGAAAAGCAAGCGGAATTAAAACAGTTTTCAGAACTCGGTGTAACAAGATTTTTCAGAAAAATTCAAGACCAAAGAATTGAAGAAGAAAGAGAAGAACAAAAATAGGTAGGTAGATTATGCCAATAGATGCAACAACTTCAACACAAAGTATGGCAGCAACACAAGCCGCTCAATCAGCCGGTGTAAGTCAGATTACAAACAAGACTTCTGACACATCATTTAAAGATGAAATGACAAAAGTTTCAGAATCCGAACAAAAAGAAACTAAAACCGATACAAAAAAAGAACAAACAGCAGGTACTTTAAAAAAAGAAACTGCTAAAGCTGAAACTAAACAAGCTTCCAAAACAAACAATAATACAAAAAATGAAGTAAAAAATGAGAATAAGTTGCAGGCTAATAAAAAAGAAAACGATATAATGCAAGCATCATTAGAATTTAATCAAATAGCGTTAAATAATGCGAATAATTTATTATCAAATGATATTGCTCAAGTTATAGAAACTAATCTCAATACGGAAAATCTTGCAAAAACTCAAATTTGGTCATTAAATTTTGGAGAAGCATCAAAATCAGCATTAAAAATGAATGAAACGGATGCTGAATTCTTTATAAATCTCACTCAAAATAATGAAGTTTCAATAGATGCTATAACAACCCAAGCTCAAAACTTGATAAATAACGGAGCAGATATTAAACAAGTTTCACAAAATTTCAAAGTATCTCAAACATTATTAAATGCATTAAACGAATCAAGACAAAATAATCAACCGATTAGAATAGATTTTGATCAAAATATTTCGGTAATATTACGAGTCGGGAAAGACGGAGCGATTTCTGCTAACTTTATTCCCGGAGATAAAGCTGTCGAACAATATTTAAGAAATAATATTGATTCGCTTAAAAATGCGTTTGATGAACAAGATTTAGATTATGCTGAATTAACATATTCAAACAGCAGCAAAGAGCAAAATCAAAGACGAAGAGAAGAAAACAAGGAGAAATAAATTATGAATGATGCTTTTATTACGGCATTAAACACACAATACGCAACGGTAAACTGGATTGATGTATTATCAGAAAACATGACAAATACATACACTCCCGGTTATCGCGAGAAACAAGTAACGTTTAAAACATTTTTAAACGGCGCAATTGTTGATGATTTTGAAAAGAATAACGGACAAGGTAAATCTACCCCTGGTACATCTAAAGATAATTTATTTCTTGAAGGTAAAGGTTTCTTTTTAACAAAAACCGCGGAAGGCAAAAGCGTTTATACCCGTTTAGGTGATTTTACGTTTGACGGAGAAGGAGTATACCGTGCCAAAAACGGTAATACCGTTCAAGGCTATATTCTGAATGATAAAGGCGAAATCATGCAAGGTACAAAACCTTTAAGCGCAGATTTATACCAAGAAACAGCGCTAAAAGGCGGAGCTTTGGATATTCCTACAACAACTATAAAGATGTGGATTGACCCTAATAACGGAAAATATCTCGGAAAATATGACGAATACGAAATAAAAAATGACGGAACTATTGTCGGAAAAGCTGAAAGCGGGAAAAAAGTAGTTCCTTTATACAAAGTTACAACAAGAAATTTCCACAATGTTTCAGGCTTATTTGAGTATAAAGACGGTTTATTCCTTGAAACAGAAGAATCAGGCAGACCCGTTTTAGGTATCGGTGAAATTCGTTCAGGATTGTTGGAATTATCAAATGCCGATTTAAAAGCCAATATTTCATACTATCAAATGGCAAAACAACAAATGGAAGTGGTAAATAAAATCATTTCATCAAATAAAGACCTGCTACAGCAAGCACTACAGCTTGTAAGCGGTTCATAGAATTTGCAGCCGAAAACATCGGCATAACATAAACATTAAACTCCATAAGAGGCAACATGCCTCTTTTTTATTGCACAAAATTAAATGTAGAATTATTTTGCGAATTAGATTTATGATTATTTGTTCATTCTTTCTCTTTTGTTGCGAGCAAAAGTGAAAGAATAAACGAAGAAAGAGAAAAAACGCTGTTTTAAAGCAATGCCATAAGGCAT
>OMVC01000073.1 GCA_900314375.1 uncultured bacterium | reverse complement strand
GCGCACCGTTGAAAACGAAAGTTTTCAACTTGACAACTAAATATCGGGATGTAGCGCAGCTTGACTCTGCCGAAGAAAACGATTAAGTATCGTTTTCTGAGAGGAAGCACGTAGTGCGCTTCAAGCCCAACAAGTAAAACTAAATATCGCGGGATGTAGCACTCTGCCGAGAAAAAACAATCCGGTGAATTGTTTTTTCGAGAGGTGGTAGCGCACCGTTGAAAACGAAAGTTTTCAACTTGACAACTAAATATCGGGATGTAGCGCAGCTTGGTAGCGCACTTCGTTCGGGACGAAGGGGCCGCAGGTTCAAATCCTGTCATCCCGACCATTTTAAAAAGACTAACGGGAGTTAGTCTTTTTTGTGTATGCCAGGATTACATCCTGCACAAACAGGCGAATTTTTACGCTGACGCTAAAATTCAGCCTTTTGCGTACTTGATTAGTACGGCTCGCAGGCTTCGCCTACTACTCAAGCATCATCCCGACCATTTTATAAAGACTAACGGGAGTTAGTCTTTTTTGTGTATGCCAGGATTACATCCTGCACAAACAGGCGAATTTTTACGCTGACGCTAAAATTCAGCCTTTTGCGTACTTGATTAGTACGGCTCGCAGGCTTCGCCTACTACTCAAGCATCATCCCGACCATTTTATAAAGACTAACGGGAGTTAGTCTTTTTTGTGTATGTCAGGATTACATCCTGTGCAAACAGGCGAATTATATATCAAATTTCACAAATTTATCAAAACACAAATTATTAATATTGCTATATTTTATAGCAAAAATTATATTTATTGGTTTTAGCATGATATGATGAAAGCCTGGGGGTTAATATGGAAATATATCATAATACACCAAACTACGGTAATATAATAGAACATGCAATTCGTGTAAGAGAGCATATAGACGCTAGAATTTTACCTGATAAAAAGGACATTAAAGATTACCAATCACATCTCGAAGACTGCTACAACCATCCAACCACAGGCCTGTTGACTCAAAGACAATATATTACCAAAAACAAATTTAATAACCCAAAAGAAGCGTTACGTAATATTGAAATTATGGAGCATAATGCTGATATTATTTCACTAATTAACAAGTTAGATTTTAAATTAAAAAGACTATATATAAAAACAAAACCTGCAAGGGAATACATCATAGAGCATGATAGAATTTCGCTTGATAGTATTCAACCATCAAAGCCATACACATTTTTAAATAGAGCAGCAATTTTTCTGAAAAAAATCCATATAATTTAATGTATTTACCATAAAGCCTGACTGTGTTTACATTACTTAACAAACATGTAAACTTAAAGCAATTTTTTTGCTTCAATTGTTTTATAAATCACAGATTAGTGTGTCAATATAGGAGACTTTTGTGTATGAAAATTCAAGCGATACAGAATAGTAGTGTACAACCCCAATTTCAAGGTTTATTCAAAACAACAACCCCTCAACAAGAAAACAAAAAAATAAATAAAAAAGAAGTTGTAAAAATAGGTGCAGCAGTTTTAGCAACAGCACTGGCAGCAACAACAATTACAAACATTATTCGCGGAAGAAATTACACAAGGCAATTAAGAAACATTGAAGAAGCATATCGCCGTAACATGGACACAATGACAGAACCATATAGAAGAAGAATAAATGATTTAACAGAAAACTTGAATGCTGAACGCAGTGCTAACGCCGGCTTAAGACAAGCCAATGCAGATATAACCGAACTGAATAGACAACTCAATCAAGAATTACAAGATACCAAGAGTCAACTTGATGATATACTAAATAGTGATACCGGTATCAGCGGAATACGCGATAAAGTATATGACAATTTAAAAGCTGTTACAGACAAAGCAGAACTCGGGTATGATGCGATGGAACCTCCCGTAACAGGTCTGGGACAGAAAAAAGTTTATACAGATGCCATTGATTTACCTGCAAGGGTAAAAACAACAAATCGCGCAAATATGAGAGTTCTTGACATCCCTGAAATAGAACCGAGCGGAAGATTTCATTTTGAAATGCCAAAAAGCGAAGAAATGAAAGTTACCCAAATAGACAAGACAAGGAATTTTACACCTCGCAGCGACCAAATGACTAACGTTTCAGAAAGTTATGCCGATTCTGTTCAATGGAATAACGATAAAATTGCACGTGATGTATTACAAAATTTCTTTGACGGTCATGGACAAACTTTAGACGGTGTAAGATTTAATTTTGAACCGGTTGGCAACGGCAGATACAGAGTTAGAATTGAAGGAGACAGCTCATATTCAGCGGACAAAGCCATCTTTATCGGAGAATCTACAAAGCGTGACAATGCAAAAGCTGCAGGTAATTATGGCGAAGGTTTAAAAATGGCTTCGTTAAAACTTATTCGTGACAAAGGTGCAAAAGATGTCAAAATAGGTTCTGATAACTGGGATTTAACCTTCAAACTTATGGAAAATGATTTAACCGACAAGCAGGTTATGGGATACGATTTAGAAAAAACCGCTAAAAAAGCCGGCAACTATATCGAATTTGAAACTGACGATAGGGACTTATTGGAAACCTTGAGAAAAACAATAAACAGATTCTATCATTCCGGTAATGAACATTTTAAAACTCCGGATTTTGAAAATAATATATTTGGACTTAAAGTCCTTAAACAACCGAAAAAAGGATTTGGCGGAATAGATATTCCGGGTGAAAAAGGAGCAATTTATATTGCCGGACAAAGATTTGAATATGATGGCGATTATGACGGATTACAAGGCGCAATTATCTTCTTAAAAGAAAAACCGCCAAAGAATGTTCTTGACCCGTCAAGAGACAGAACAACTCTTAACCAAACAGATTTGAGAAACATTTCTGAATGGTTATGCAAAAGATATGACTTATCAAAAGAAGACAGAATAAAATTGATAAATACATTAGAACCTGTTTGGGACAATACGGAAACACCTTTAGGCAATTTCTTTGATGCCTTTGCATGGTATCAAGGAAGTATCAGGGGAGGTGTACACATAAACTTCCCTGACAATTATGTGGCATACTCACCTGCATCACCTGAATTGGTACAAGACCTTGAGCGAAAAGGTTACAAAGTTTGTAACAAAAATATGGAAGATTTAGGCATGCAAACAATAAAAAATTTGATGGGTGATGCAAGAAAACATGACCCTATAAAACCAACAGAAGCGCAAATGAAAAAGATTGCAGTATTAAAAGAAGCAATCAAAAAATTAGCGCCGAGTCTTAAAGCAGAAGGTTTTGCACCTGCTGAAATTGATACAAAAATATTCATATTCAATAATACTAAACCAAAAGAATCAAGATTATACGCATCTGCTTTAGCAGAAGCCATTACAGACGGCGGAGCATCAAAAGGATTCTGGATAGATAAAAATTATCTTGACAGTGCTAACTTTAGTGAGGTATTAGAAACCGCATTACACGAAATTTCGCACAAAGTCGGTGGGGATGAAACGGCGGAATTTTCTTACAAATTAACTAACGTAAACAAAAGAGTAATTCAACAAATTCTTGAAGAACCACAAACCAGAAGTGAATTGCAAGCTTTAGGTAAGCTGTGGGAAAAATATACTCAAACCCCAGCTGCGGTTTAATATGAATTTATAATTATAAAAATGAGTCTTCACAAACTATGAAGGCTCATTTTTATTGGTATTTTTTTGTATGAATTTATCAATTTTTTCGCCCATGTATGTTGAGAATATCGGTAATATACAATAGTAAATTCCCGCAAAAATCAAAGCCGGACGTAAAATATTTATTCCTTCAACGCATTTTGATATATTAGGGTTTGATGAATTCAGCTTTTTAAAGTTTTCTATAAATTTATCATTTTTATTTTTCATAACTCCATCTATCAAATATCCGCCGACAAGCGTTATGGCTGTTGAAATTATATTGTTATAAATCAAAGCTTTTTTGCGATTTTCCTTTATATCTTTGCTTTTATTTGTATTATAAGCAAATGCAGAGGTTAAAAGCACATCGGTTCCGGCAGTTATGTGCTTTGCAATATCTTTATCATTACTTTGATATTTTATTGCATATTGTTGTAATTTTTCTTTATCAATAATTTTTGCCAATCCTTTAGCTATAGTTTCATTCAAACCGCCCGTAAAACTAACATTATTATTACCGACAAAAAATGTCGGTTGATGATAATTTGTAACAGGTTTAATTTCTTTTTCCGATTTTTTGAAAAAGAGTTTGTCCATAACAATCGGAATAAGCGCTATTGTAAGCATTGATTTCGGTATTGCAGTAAAAAATCCCGTTGATAATTTTATCGTTTGAGTTAAAAGTTTATACGCGCGTGTATTTTTTGATAAATTATTTATTGTTCTTGGCTTTAAGAACTTTTCAGGATTTTGATCGATTTTTCTTACGGCATTTTCAATAGGCAAAGCAATAGCCTCAACTATACCGAATTTTATTAACCCTGAACAAATAGAATTTGCCATAGCATATTGCTTATTTTCGGTTTCAGTATCGGGAGTTTTGTTTATAGCAAAAGGTCTTAAACTTGTTGATAATACAAGCGAAGTTGCTGCTGCAAAAGAGGTTCCGTGTTCGGAAATTTTTTCCAAACCTTTCAAAAAATACCTATTTTGCAATATTTTATTTGATAATTTGTTTATGCGCATAATTTACAACAATTATAATAGCGCAAAATTTAGTCAAATAAAGCATTAATTTTATCTATAATATCCTGCGGGTCAATTTCAGAAGTGATTTTATTTACATCCTGCGCAATTTGATACAATTTTGCAGCCTCAATTTTGTCACCTGTAATCGCAATCGAACGTGCCAAATTGAAATGTGCTAAAGCATAATTCGGATTATATTCAACTGCTTTTTTAAACATTTCGATAGCTTCTTTTACTCTGCCCAAATCATCAAGATAGATTACACCAAGATTATTATATGCAATCGAATATGTGCCGTCATATTCAATTGCGTGCTTATATTCTCTTATTGCTTCTTCCGTATCACCTTTACCCCAGTATAAAAACGCAAGATTACAATGTATTTTTGCATTTTTAGGGTCTAAATCCAAAGCATTGCGATAAACCGTCAACGCATTATCATAATCTTCTTTGTCATAGAAAGCACTGCCTAAATTTATGTATATATCAATATCTTCAGGAGTCATTAAATACGCACTCTGATAAGAAGTAATCGCGGCATTGATATCTTTTTTTGACTCTTGGAATACAAACCCTAATGTTTGGTTGACAACACTTGTCCATTCTTTGCTCGGGTTCAATGTAACAGCAGTTTGGAAATGTGAAATTGCTCCGTCCACATTACCCATTATGTACAAAATATTTGCCAAATTTGAATGATATTCAGGCATATTCGGCATAATTTGAATTAATTTTTTATAAATTTCAACTGCATTTTCATAATCGCCCATATCTTCATAAGCCTGACACAAATGTCTGTATGCAGGGATATTTAAGCTATCTAACCATATAGCCATCTTATATTCGGTTATTGCATCTTCAAATTTACCTAACGACGAATAAATATCTCCTAACAAGCAATATAAAGGCACAAACCCCGGAGCTTTATTTATTGCATCAATATAAACATCCAAAGCATTATCCAAACCGCCGCTATTCATTTTTAAATAACCTTTTAACAATATCGGTAAAAATTTTATGTAATTAAAAGATTCCTTAACTCTCGCAATTGCCTCTGAATCAAATGGCAGAGTTAATATAGCCAGAACATACTCATAATAAGATTTAATTTTATTTTTAAATATTCTGAAAGATGATACCTGATATAAATTATACAAAAGATGATGCGCACTTGAACTCGTTAAAGGCGCATATTTTATTGCCGATTTTGCATTATCAATAGCATCCGTAAAGCGGGCCTTTTTTGTATAAGTTCTTGCAAGCATATAATATGCCTTTGCATATTTAGGATTTTTCTTAATCGCGTTATTAAAATAATTTACCGCTTTATCAAGTTCGCCTTTATGAAACCATGCAACACCGATTTTGTAGTAAATTTCAGAAGTATCAATGGATTCTAATGCTAATTGATATTCGGTAATCGCTTCATCTATATATTGGCAGGATGAATAAATATCCAAATGCCAAGCCAAATATAAATCACCCAAACGTAAATGCAGTGACGCATTCGTCGGGTCTTTCTGCAATCCTATTTGACACAACTCTATAGCTGATTTCATATTGCCTGTTGTCATTTGCTTTTTTATTTGTTTGTCTAAAGTTTTTAAATCGTTTTTCATAATTCTCTATATATCCGTCATTACTATTATTCTAATGAAATTAGCACTAAAAAGCAAGTTATAAAAAATCCTCTTTTTAATGGGCAAAAAAATTTTCTTTTCGATTTAAAATATAAATATGAGCGGCAGCGAAAACAATAAATTAAATAATAATATATTTTCACAAGGGTTCGGATTTAAATCCGTTAACCCGTTTGATGCTGCCTCTGCATCTTTTTCCCAAAACCTTAACCCCGAAAAGCCGCACAAAAGATTAAACGGATATGATTCGACAATATTAAACAAAGCAAACTTTGATCAGGTACAAGAGCCTGATTTGAGTATGGATTTTAGAATAAAAGAAAAAGAATCTATCTTAAAAGATCTTGATGAAAAAATAAAATTATCCGATAACTACGGAAATCAAGGTGAATCATTAAGCCTGAAAGCAAAACGCCAAAGGATTTATCAGGAATTAAACACTTTAAAAAAGCAACAAATATACGGTTCACAGAGTTTACAGAGTGATAAATTTTCGCGTGAAACCTTGAAAAACAGATTACCCGTTTTATATAAGATAAATAATTTTGTTTCGCGCCACATATTATCAAAAATTTCAAAAAAAATAAATTCTGTTGTTGCGTTAAGTGATTCATTAGAACAGTTATCAGACATTAGCAAAAGTGTTGATGAACTTGTCGGAATGAATATTCCCTATGGCGAAAAAGTTCAGAATTATGAAAAATTAACCGCATATTTAAGTCAGGCAAATGCAATTCATTCAAAAATATCAAAAACCTTAAGAAAATAATATATTACTTGCCTATAAACGTACTCATTGAAATTTTATTTTTATAAAGGTTGTCTTCTTTTTTTAACCTTTGAATCATTTTATTTCCTAACTTGGGAGCATCCGAAACAATAATATCACGTACTAAATTTGCAAGATAAACCGATAAACCTGTTATTGCAGTGAATTTTGCATAACTGCTAAAAGACCGTAAATGAGCTCTTGTCAAAGATTGCCACTGCTTTTTAGGTAAATATTTTTGTCCAAATTTTTGCCCGTTTATACTTGCAATGGTTTCTTCTGCTAACATGGGAATACACGCCAAAGCTGCAAGTTTTCCGCAATTGTCTTTTATAAATTTACCCACAGGATAAAACGGATTTGATTTATTTGAATCCGGATTTTGAGTTTTATTTGTAAACAGAGAAACCAATAATATTCCCAAAATAGAACGAGAAATATACTTTTTATTAAGCAAAAACTTATACAAGAAATAATCGGCTGTTTTATTCAGGCTTCTGTGATTTTGGTGATGTCCTAACTCATGAAATACTGAATCAGGATCTTTTTCCATATTGGAGAGAATTAAACTCTGAATTTCTTTTGTACTTTTTTTAACTCTTTGTATGGCACAAGCATTCCTTCCGGCAAATATTGCGCTGAAACCTTTTTCTACTTTTTTTATTTTGTATTTTGCCAGTTTTTGCTGCAAATATTTTGATAGGGGGTTTTTAGCTCTTGTAACTTTATTTTGTATATTGTTTTTATGGTCTTCTAATATTTGATTTATGATATTTACACCTTCAGGAGTGGAAGCATCATATATTTTAACTCCGTACTCATCAAAACCTTCGTTTTTTAGTGCTTTTTGTATTGCTATTTTATATTCATTGGCATCTTGTGGAGATACATTCATTTTTATTTTGTCGCAAAAATATTTATGAACATACTTGTTACCATAACAATTGCTTAACATATATGCACCCAAACCGGCAGATACGCCGCTTGCTATCGTTAAATTTCGTTTTGTACAGTCGTTCATAATGGCTCCTTAATCTTTATAATACATGTAAATATTTTTTTTGCTATATTCGCGTATTGTTGATTATGATTTATTTTTGTCATAAAATTTTACTAAAGGATATTAGCTTTTTAAGGAGAAGATATGAACGAGCTATTGAAAAAAACCGCCGTTGAACAAAGTAAGGCGTTGAAAAATAAAGAAATTTCAGCTGTAGAATTGACTAACGCAGCATTTGAAAGAATAGATTCATTAGAAGATAAAATTGGTGCATTTAATTCATTAACAAAAGAAACTGCACTTCAAACCGCAAAAAAGGTTGACGAAAAAATTGCTTCAGGAGAAGACTTACCTCTGCTTGCAGGAATTCCTTTAGCCCTGAAAGATAACATGAATCTTGTCGGTTCAAAAACAACGGCATCTTCTAAAATTTTAGAAAATTTTGTATCACCGTTTAATGCAACAGTCACCGAAAAGCTTTTAAACAACTTGGTTCCTATTGTGGGGAAAGCTAATTTGGATGAATTTGCAATGGGTTCATCAAACGAGAACTCTGCTTTTAATAAAGTTCATAACCCTTGGAATTTAAACAAAGTTCCCGGCGGGTCATCAGGCGGTTCAGCAGCGAGTGTGTCTTCATGTGAAGCTACATTGGCGCTTGGCTCTGACACAGGCGGTTCAATCAGATTGCCTGCAAGCTTTTGCGGCATTGTAGGTATGAAACCGACATACGGCAGAGTTTCAAGATACGGTTTAATAGCATTCGCTTCATCTTTAGACCAAATAGGACCGTTTGCAAGAAGTGTTGAAGATGCGGCTAATCTTTTGGAAGTTATTTCAGGCCATGACCCTAAAGATTCAACATCATTAAATTTGCCTGTTGAACACTACAGCGAATTTTTAAATAATGACATCAGAGGTAAAAAAGTTGGTGTAATAAAAGAACTTTTGGGCGAAGGAATTACACCTGATGTTCAAAAAGCAATGGAAAACGCTATTGAAACATACAAAAAATTAGGTTGTGAAATAAAAGAAATTTCATTGAAAAACTTAAAATATTCAATCGGAATTTATTATATTTTGGCAACTGCTGAATGTTCTTCAAACCTTGCACGATTTGACGGGGTTAAATACGGCTACAGAACTCCAAATCCGCAAAATTTGATGGAAATGTACACCAAAACAAGAGCAGAAGGGTTCGGGCCTGAAGTAAAACGCCGCATAATGCTTGGAACTTACGCATTATCAGCAGGATACTATGATGCATATTACAAAAAAGCTCAACAAATGAGAGCTTTAGTTACTCAAGAATTTAACGAAGCGTTTAAAGAAGTTGATGTATTGATTTCACCGACATGCCCGAATACTGCATTTGATTTGGGTGCAAAATCTTCGGATCCTTTAGCTATGTATTTAACCGATATTGCAACAATCAGCTGCAACCTTGCGGGTTTACCGGGGATAAGTGTTCCTGCGGGATTTGATTCTGACGGCATGCCAATAGGATTGCAAATTCTTGCACCGCAATTGCAAGAAGGAAGATTGTTTAATTTTGCATATCAATTTGAACAGGCAAACGATTTCTATACAAAACTTGCTAATATATAAAACAGATAAAATAATAAAAAGTCCCGAATATAAAATTCGGGATTTTTTATTATTTACGAAAATGTGCTATGATGTATTTGTAACAAATATAGTAGGAGTAAAAAATGGAATTAACGGATTTGAGAAAAGAGAACGAGCTTATAGATTTATTTTGCAATTTGGCGCAAATCCCTTCCCCATCAAGACAAGAGGAAAAAGTTTTGGATTGGATTTGTAATTATTGCAAAGAAAATAATATAAATTGCGAACAAGATGATTACAAAAATATATACATAACCATTCCGGCAACAGATAAAGCCAAGGAACCGATTTTACTGTCTTCGCACGTTGATGTAATTGGGGATGATTCCCCTGTTATACCATATTTAGACGGGGATTTAATCAAAGCAAAAGGAAGAACATTAGGCGCAGATGATAAAGCGGGAGTTGCAAATGCTCTGTATTTTGCAAAATATCTGAATAATCACTCTGAAATAAGTCATGGCGGGCTGGAAATTCATTTTACACGCGACGAAGAAGACTCAATGACAGGGATTAAAAATACAGACTTTAACAAAATCAATTCTAAATATGTATTGGTATTAGATAGTGATGCGTTAGGACAATGCTTAATAGCAGGCGCAAGTTATGTAATGGTTGACTTAAAATTATCTGCCCCGAAAGGCGGACATTCCGGTAATGATATTGCCGACCCGACAAGAGAAAATGCCGCAAAACTTATTGCTGATTTGGTTTCTGATATGCCGCAAGGTGTTTTCTATTCGGAAAACGGTCAAACCATTACTTCTTGTAACATCGGCGGAATAACATCAGGCGATTTGAAAGTTACCAATGTTATAAATACTGATGCACATGCAACATATTCAATAAGAAGTTCAAATAAGGCTAAAGAAGATGAACTTATTGCTTTGATGCAAAGTTGTGTAGATAATTTTAACAAAGAACACGAAGGTATCGCAAAAGCAGAAATTACTTTTACCGTTAAAATGCCGATGTTTGAAAAAAATGAGGATGAATATATTCCTATATTGTTTGAAACAGTTGCAAAGAAAATCGGAGTAACGCCGGAAATTTCATCTTTCCATGCCGGTGCTGAAACCCATATTTATGCAAACCGTACGAATGCAAAAGGCGAAAAGTTTTCACCTTATTTGATAGGTTTAGCAACTGTTTGTAACATGCACTCAGCAAGAGAATACGTTGATTACAAAACAATGATAAAAGGTCAGGAATTATTGAGAGAATTTTTCCTTGCTCATAACAAATAAAAGCTTGAAATTATTAAAAAATAAGTTATACTGAAAATAAAGAGGTATACCTGATGAAATTTGATGTAATATTACACAAAGAAGAAAACGGTTATTGGGCAGAAGTACCCGCGTTAAAAGGTTGTTTCACTCAAGGTGATACAATCGAAGAAGTCAGAGAAAATATTAAAGATGCAATATTAGCTTGGATGTCTGTCGATATTCCAAATGACGGGAATGAAGTTATATCAGTAGCGCTATGAAAAATATTACCGGCAAAAAACTTTGCAAAATACTAGAAGAAAACGGTTGGGAATTAGTCCGCATATCAGGTTCTCATCATGTATTTGCAAAAGATGGCGAAGAAGCAAAAATAGTCGTACCTGTTCATGGCAACAGAGAAATAAAAACGGGATTGTTAAAAGCTATTCTTAAAACTGCAGGATTATTATCTATATTTTTTACATTGATTCCATGATTATAAAATTAAACCTTGCAAGAAATTGTTTAAAATATTTGGTAAGAATATACGGAATAAAAGAAATTTTTGTTCCGTATTATTCGTGTGATACCGTTTGGAAAGCTTTAAGACAAGAAGGTTGCAGGCTGCATTTTTACCATATTAATAAAAATTTTATGCCGTTATGTCAATTTAACAAAAACGATTTTATTCTATATATAAATTATTTTGGCTTGTGTGATGAGAATTGCAAAACACTTGAAAAAAAATATCCTAATATAATTATTGATAATACTCAAAGCTTTTATTCAAAACCTTCAGGATTAGCAAGTTTTAATTCTTTAAGGAAATTTTTCAAAGTTCAAAACGGCGCATACCTATATACGAAAATATCCATAAACACAAATTTCCAAACAGACAATTTAAAGTTAGAACCTGTATTGTTCCACGAAAATTATGATAAATTCGTCAATAATGAAAAATTTTTAGATAATGAACCGATAAAGGTAATTTCACCAAATGTTGAACAAGAAGTTCTCAAAATTGACTTTGAAAAAGATAAAATTTTGAGGCAAAAATTATTCAAAAAATATGCAAAAATTTTTGATAAATACAACTTGATAAAATTGCCGTATGACAATAAAAACGTACCTTATTGCTATCCGTTTTCTACAAATGAGGGAAAGATTTTATCAGAACTTGCTCAATTTACCCTTTTGAGATTATGGAAAGCAATTCCCAAAAATTATCCCGAATACGAATTTTTAAATAACACAATCGCACTACCGCTAAACGACGCAAACTACTGTCAAAAAGTTTGCAATAAATTTTAATTATACAAAATTTAATTTTTTCTTAACTATTCCAACAGGTTATCCCACTTGATTACAAAATATGTTTCTACTACTATAGACATGTTATAGTAGTAGAGAATGTTACACATAAAAGAAGGAGAAAAATTTATGGTAAACGTAGCAATTAACGGATTCGGCAGAATCGGTAGAAATACTTTAAGAGCCGCAATCAGAGAAGGTATTTTTGACAAAATCAACTATGTAGCAATCAATGACCCTGGTTTGAAACCTGAAGATGCTGCAAGAATTTTCAAATATGACTCTGTTATGGGTAAATTTGACGGAACAGTTGAAGCTTATGATGAAGGTATTATCGTTAACGGTAAGAAAATCAAATTCTTCGCTGAAAAAGACCCGGCAAATCTTCCTTGGAAAGATTTGGGTGTAGAAGTTGTTGTTGAATCAACAGGTTTCTTCACTGATGCTGAAAAAGCAAAAGCTCATATCGCAGCAGGCGCTAAAAAAGTTATCATTTCTGCTCCTGCAACTAACGAAGATAAAACTATCGTTTTAGGCGTAAATGATAAAGAATATGATCCTGCAAAACATAACGTAATATCAATGGCATCTTGTACAACAAACTGCTTAGCTCCTGTAGCTAAAGTTATCGATGAAAAATTCGGTATCGTTAAAGGTTTGATGACAACAGTTCACTCATACACAGGTGACCAAAGAATTTTAGACGCTGGTCACAAAGACCCTCGTCGTGCAAGAGCAGGCGCTTTGAATATCGTTCCTACAAAAACAGGTGCTGCTAAAGCTGTTGCATTAGTATTACCTCAATTGAAAGGTAAATTGGACGGTTTTGCTATGAGAGTTCCTACTCCTGACGTTTCATTAGTTGACGTTGTATTCGAACTTTCTAAAGACGTTACTGTTGAAGAAGTTAATGCAGCATTAAAAGCAGGTGCTGACGGACACGTTCTTTGCTATACAGAAGAACCGCTAGTATCTTCTGATTATGTTGGTACTTCACAATCATCAACTGTTGATGCTTTATTAACTCGTGTAATGGGCGGAAATCAAGTTAAAATCATTTCTTGGTATGATAACGAAATGGGTTATTCTACAAGATTAGCTGAAACAACTTATATGGTTGCTTCAAAATTATAATAGGATTTTAATCCGAAAAAAATAAGGTGCGAATCTCGCACCTTATTTTTTATATGAAAATTTAAATGAATATATTAATTCACTGTTACATTTTTTAAATTACCCGCAGCCTTGGTAGCATTATGAAAATAAGGTTCCACAAAAATATCACTTGAAGCACTTGTTCTGTATATTAAATTATCCGTATGAAACAATGCTTCACCTATCAATGCATTTTGCCTATTTATTAACTTCTTATTGTATGCCTTTATTCTGTCTTCCATTTCATATATATCCTGAACTGTAGCTGCTCTGTCAGGAGCAGGTTTGCGACGTTTTGCCATAAAACTGCATGTTGAAATTTTTTGTATTTGCATAATTTTTCCTCCTTTGTATATATTTGAGTATATCTTACAAGAAATAAATAAAAAACACAAACAATTATTTAGTAATATTAATTATTTGTGTTTTTTATAAAATTTTTGATTTGTACTACATGCCCATATAAGAAGCAAACAGTGGTAAGTACAATGCAGCTGCCAAAGTTAATACAATTGCACCAATAACAATAAGCATTATCGGTTCAATCATTTTAGTCATGATATCAATAACGTTATCTAATGCTTTATCAATATAACTAACTGCCTGTCCTAACATATCACCTAATCTGCCTGATTGCTCACCTGTTGAAATCATGAACAAAATCATCTTTGGCATAGTACGTGTAGAACTCAATGCAGCTGATAAGTGTTGACCTTGTTGGATTTTAATTGCTGCTTCCTCTACTCTTGTATCCAGTGTGTGATTTGTTAAAGTCAATTTCGCAAGATACAAACATTCCAAAATCGGAACGCCGGCATCATAAGCAACTTGCATAACGGCAATAAAGTTTGCAAAATTCGAAAACTGCATCAAGTTATCCAACACAGGAATTTTTAACACAATATCATCAATTTTCCATCTTGAAGGCTTCCATTTCAGTAAGAAATTTATAGTAAATACTATGGCAGCAAAGCCAACAGGAATAATTATCCAATTCTTTTTAAGAAATATACCCATATCCATTAATTTTTGAGTAATCCAAGGCAATGTCATGCCCATAGTATCAAACATTTCTTTAAATACAGGGAATACGAATACCAACATGACTATAACAATAAAAGCGGCTAACAAAATGACAAATGCCGGATATAACAAAGTCCCAATAACTTTTGTTCTGATTGCCGCTTGTTTATTGAGCAATTCCAACAAACGATCTAATGTTTTTTCTAATTCACCGGCGTCTTCACCTGTTTTTACAAGCCCGATATATACTTGCCCGAACTGTTCAGGATATTTAGACAATGTACCTGAAAAAGTTCCGCCTTGCATAATTTGACGTCTTAATTCCGACGCAACCTGTCTGATTTTTAATTTTGCTGCATCATTTTCTATAAACAGTAAAGATTCAATGATTGGGATACCCGCAGCTGCTAATATTTGCAATGTTGATGTGAAATCAATCTGCTCCCTTAAACCAAGTTTCGGCATTACACCGGGCTTTATCCCGCTTTTTTTTACTTCACGAGCAGTCAAATTCTGATTATCTTCAGAAATATGAGTCAACACAAGTCCCTTTTTTCTGACTTCATTACGAGCTTCTCTTAAAGAATCTGCGTCAACTTTACCTTTTACGACTTCATTTGTGCCGTTTTTATATGCAGTATAACTATAAGTAGCCATATTATTCTCCCGCTAATCCCAATACTCTTACATGCTCATCTATTGAAGTTCTCCCCTCAATAATGTGTTTATAACAAGATGCATTCAATGTAGTCATACCGTCTTTTACGGCACATTCTTCAATTTCCAAATCATGCGCACCTTGAGCAATAAGTTTTTTAATTTCTTTTGTTATAGGCATTATTTCATATATACCCATACGACCTTTATACCCCTGATAACCACAATTCGGACATCCCATAGGTTTGTATATAGGGGTAGCCATCAATCTTTGAATTTCAGCCTCATCAAGCGTAATTTTTTCTGCTTCTTCACGCGTACAATGATACATTTGTTTACAATCGTCACATAATCTTCTTACCAAACGTTGAGCAATTACACCTGTCAATGTTGATGATACCAAATAATCTTTTGCACCCATTTCAATTAAACGGGTAACAGTAGCTGCTGCTGAATTTGTGTGAACGGTACTCAATACAAGGTGACCTGTTAAAGCTGCAGATATGGCAGTTTCTAACGTTTCATAGTCACGAATTTCACCGACTAATATGATATCAGGGTCTTGACGTAATATTGCACGCATACAAGATGCAAAAGTAATACCTGCTTTGACATTTACTTGAGATTGGTTTATACCATCCAATTTAATTTCTATCGGGTCTTCAATCGTTGTAATATTCACAGATTCATCATTCAAACTTTTTAATACGGAATAAAGTGTTGTTGTTTTACCTGAACCTGTAGGACCGGATGTCAATATAATTCCGTTTGGAGCGGCAACCATCTTTGTAACTTTTGCAATATCTTCATCCGTCGCACCTGCTAATGAAATCTTCTTATCTTCAACTTTTAAACTGACAGCAGGTGCCAATACACGAATTACAACTTTCTCTTTACCCGATACCGGCAAAGTATTTATACGAAAATCGTATGAAGTATCCTTATAAGGCAATGAGAACGTACCATCCTGAGGACGACGTTGCTCTGCAATATTCATTCTTGCCAAAACCTTGAAACGTGTGATAATTGATGATTCAGCTTTTTGAGGAATATCTACAATTTTTTGCAGCATACCGTCTTTTCTGTATCTGACAATATAACCGGTTAAACGCGGTTCTATATGAATATCTGATGCCCTTAAATCGATAGCATTTGTAATAATTTGATTTACAAATTTTGCAACAGCACCTGTTGAATCCAACAATTCCGCATCCAATTGATCAGCCAAACTCGGACCGCCTGACATATCAACAGCTTCAGCATTCAACTGCTCAATCATTGATTCTGTCTGTTTCTTCTGTTTATTAAAAAGCTGAGCAACAGAATTCTTAAATTCATGATGTGTCATCAACAATTGTTTAGGATTTTGACCTGTTATGTAAATTATTGATTTCAACACATCAGGCGGCAAAGGTTTGATAACACCGACAGTTAAAGTCCGTCCGTCTGAAGATATTGGTAAAACAGAATTTGTCTTTATAAATTCTTCAGGCAAAATATCCGCAACATCTTTTTGTTTTGTCAATTGCTCTGTCGAAACAAGCTCATAACCTGTTTGTTCATTCAATACTTGTTTTAATTGCTCTAATGAGATGAAACCCATTTCATAAAGCATTGAACCGATAGGGGTATGAGTTCTGCCTGCTTGAGTTAAAGCACTTTCTAATTGTTGTTGAGTTAACACACCTTTAGCTACAAGCATTTCACCTATTTTTGATTTGGATGTACCTGATGGAGGTGTAACAGGAGATGATGCTGCAGGATTCGATGTCTGCGGAGCTTGAGTTTGAGGTGTTTGACCTGAAGCCGCAGGCACAGTCGAAGCTGGGACAAAATCACCTAATAATTCAGCCAAATCATCAGCGCCAACTAGCATAAATCGTATCGGATTTTCAAAATATCTTTTTAATTCACTATTAATTCTGTCTTTATCAGAATTCTTCGATACCGCAACAAACAAACAATCTCGACGAATACTGATGGGGACGAACATAAGTTCCCCCATCAGTTTCTTATCAACTTCATCGACAATACGTCGGTCTATGCTATTTTTTAATCTTAAAATGACTTCGTTCATGTTTTATTTGTCTTTGCGTAATACGGAGAAATTATAAAGTAACTTCTTCCCCTGCGTCTTCTGTATCTACAAGAATTTGAGGCGTTAACATAATAACCATTTCTTGTTTTTCTTTTTGGTTTCTGGTACTTCTAAAGAACATCCCAAGTACAGGAATATCACCTAAAAATGGTATTTTGTTAACAGTTTTGGTTTCATTTTCGCTGATTAAACCACCTATAACCAGAGTTTCACCATCTTTAATCCTTACCCCTTTAAGGTCAAGATTTCTTCTTTGAAGTAATGTTGCTGCGAGATCTTCTTTTCCTGGAACAGCACTAGGTGTAGTTAACTGACCTGCAATAGTTGCATATTCCGGTTTTATATCTAACGTTACATAGCCGTCAGGACTGATGAACGGAGTAATAGAAACTTTTATACCATTATCATCTTGTATATCATAGTCTTTTTGTACTTGAGATGATCCTGTACCGGTTGAATCCAAATATTGCGATGTTACTTTTGCAACGTAATCTGATGTCAAATCAATAACTGATTCTTGCCCGCTTGTTAATAATACTCTAGGATTTGCTAACACTCTGCCTTTTGTATTTTCAACCAAATAGTTTACAGTATATACAAGCGTTGGTGAATGTGACCATCTGTTACCATAAACTTGCCCGTTCATATCACCATTCTTGCTGTTAGAGGTATAACCGTGACCGGCAAAGAAAATCGGCAAATTGCTATTTGTAGAAAATCCTGTACCGCCACCGGCATTAAATGAGAAATTCTTGCTCATAAATTGCCAAGCGTTTGAAAATTCCTTACTTCCTTCTTCAGATAATTCTACAATTTGAACTTCCAAATATGCTTGAGGAGATTTTTTGTCATTTTCAGCAATATAATCTCTAATCATATCCAATTGAGTTGCAGAACCGCCAATAACCTGAATTGTACCTTGAGTTGGGAAATATGTAACCGTTAAGTTTTTAAACGGTAATGAATCCATATCATCAGCATTGGCATTTTGTTCTACAGAACATAACAATTTACCGCCACCGATAGCTAAACCTTCTCCTGAGCCACCGCCTGAAGACATAGAAGCATCAGAAGCATAACCTGTCGGCACACCTTCAATAGATGCAGCGCCACCGGTTTCTCCTCCACCACCTTCTCCTGCTCCACTCGGAGTCATGATAGAAGGTATCAAGGTTGAACAAATCAAACCTGCCATTTCAGCTGGTGTAGTATGATTGACTTTGAATGAAGTTATTGATGGCTTTCTGTCAAATTGGTCAATTATTCTTTGAGCCAACATAGCATCATTTCTTGTACCCATTATAATTAATTCATTTGTTGCAGGGTTAACCGTAACAACCGGTTTTGTAGAAACTCCGGGAGTTATACCTTTTTTATTGAATATATTTTTGTTTAAGAATGATGCAAGAGAAGCTGCACTAACATATTTTACAGGTAATAAAATCATTTCTTTTGAAGCATTACCTATGCTGATTTCATCATCCTTACCGCCAACCAATAAAGTATTTGATTGAATATCATAAGTTAAATTTTGAGTAGAAACAACAAGATTTAGCGCTTTTTCCAATGTAATGTTAACTAAATCCATCGTAACAGTACCTTCTACTGACGGAGCAAATATAATATTCATGCTCGCTTGATCCGCAAACATTCTCAATACTTGTTTTACATCAGCATCTCTCAAACTTAAATTTACTATTGAATCAGCATTGTTAATTCTGACACTAGAACCAACATCTAATGCTGTTGCCATATCCGCACTTCTCAACGCAGGTCTGTATGCATCAATCGCTAATGCGGAAAGCGAGATGTTCGAAGCTGAAAAAGCTGTTAAAAGTATACCTGCAATAATTTTCTCTCTAATCTTATTTCTCATACTTGCTCCTGATTATATTATTTCCTATATTAACCTTTTCGTCCACCAAATCTGTTTTTCAAATTATAAACGTCGTTTTGGTTTTTATAAATATCATCTTTCGTAAACAATTCCCCGATTGCGGCAGAATAAATATTCGAACCCATCGTTACCGTAATCCAAGTAGGATTTATTTGCGCAACTTTATACTCTTGACCGATAATTTTATCACCCGTTCTAACAAGATAATCTTTATCGTCAACGTTTATTATAGCTGAAGGACTTTCTGCATTATACATAATCCCTACAACTTTTGTTTTTGTAATTTTTGCTGCAACAGAACCGGTTGACAATGATGTCGGAGGCACCGGTAAATTAAAACTGTACGGACTTATATCATCAGCTTCTCTTACTGCTTTATTTTGCAAAGCCTTTAGTCTTGCAATTTCTGAATTATGAGCCACAGCTTCAGAAATTGCTGATTGACGAGCCTGATCATAAGCAGCAATTTCGCCATAAGGCATAAACGGATCAGAGCGTCCTATTGTCGACACATCATAGGATACCATCTTTGTCGGCTGCGCTGTAGTTGATGCTGCCGCCAATTCTATTCCCGTATCTAACGGAACATTTACGGCTTCCGTTGAACCGGCATCATAAATATCAATGTCATCATTTGCCTTCTGACTCGAATTACATCCGCTTACGAAAAATCCTATCACCAATACCGATAAAAGTAATGATAATACCCTCATCCCGTTAGCTTTTTTTGCTCTTTTCTCTCTCTTAATCATCTATCCAAATTTCCCGCTTAGTCTGTTGTTTACTTTTTTTATTTCATTTCGCAGTATTTTATACTACTACTTATAATGAATAATAACATATTTTAAATTTTTGGGCAAAAAAGCAAGTATTAATCATACAAATATATGAGTAACATGTAAAACATAGTCACTGACAGAGTTTCAGATGTTTAATTTTTGTAAAGATGTCTTAATTTTAGAAATTATTTTTCAAATATCAATCCAAAGATTGAACTACTTTTTTATACTTAATCTTTCTAATGCTCTTACTAAACGCACTATTTTTGATTCGGTATCAGCAGTTATTGAATCCACAAGTATTGTTTTACATCCTAAACGTTTTCCGCATAAAATATCCGTTAACGGTCTGTCACCAACCAAGACACACTCGGAAGGCTTCAGATTATGCTCTTGCAAAAATTTTTCCACTATTCCCGTTTTAGGTTTGCACGCATTGAATAATAATGGGAAATGAGATATTGAGCGGACCTTTTCTATATAGTGGGGATTTTTATTATTAGAAACGACCGCCATAAAAAATTTTTCTTCCACTTTTTTTATAAAACTGTATACTTCATCCGTATAAATCCCTGATTTTGATGCCATCAATGTTGAATCCAAATCAAACAACATCGCCTTTATACCTTGCCTTTGAAGTTCGTCTAAATCTATATCATATATGCTTTTTAAATTGTAATCAGGTTTGATAAACATTAAACGTATTCCTTTATTCCAACGGTTCTTGCCATTGCGTACTTATAATCTTGAGGTTCTTTTTCTAATTTTATATAAACTTCCGCATTTGTATTGCCAACCTCAAGCTCTAATCCGTTTTCATCATAAATACCGAGAATTTTTGTTATAAATTGCTCTGCCGGTGTAATAATTTCCACTTCATCATTTGGCAAAATTTTATTTTTGATTTTTACAAAATAAAGTTCCTGAGCATTAATTTTTTCTTTTCCATGAAATTCAAACAAGAAATCCGCGCCTGCAAGACCTTTTGACAGGTTATAACTATAACCGCCATCACCGTCACCTAACGCAAAACCAGTTGTATAGCCCCTGTTGCCGACCTTTTTCAATTCCAAAAAATATTTTTCCATGTCAGCGTCAGGATTTTCGTAAATTTCATCAATCGCCTGTCTGTATGTTTTAGCAACAGCAGATACATAATATAAACTCTTTGTTCTTCCTTCAACTTTGAATGAATCAACTCCCGCATCAATCATTTCTTTTAAATGATGAACAAGACATAAATCATTCGGGCTCAATATATGAGTGCCATGAGCATCTTCATTAATTTCATAATATTCGTTTGGTCTTGTTTCTTCTACGAGTTTGTAGCTCCAACGACAAGGCTGACAACAATTACCCTGATTAGAAATTCTTTCGCCATGCGTAAAATAATCACTCAATAGGCATCTTCCCGAATATGAAACACATTGCGCGCCATGTATAAAACATTCCACTTCCATTTCTGGAACTTTATTTTTTATTTCGGCGATTTCAGGGATAGACAATTCCCTTGCTAAAACAACTCTTGTTGCTCCCATATCCTGCCAAAATTTTACACATTCATAGTTTAAAATATTTGTTTGCGTACTTATATGCAAAGGAGTTTCAGGCATATATTTTTTTAACAAATTCATTATCCCGAAATCACTTACTAAAATTGCATCAGGACTCGCATCTTTTATTATTTCGATACATTCTTCAAGATGTTTTATATCCTTATTGAATGCAAAAATATTTAACGTCATATACGCTTTTTTGCCAAATTTATGTGCCAAATCAATTGCTTGTTTTAAATTTTCAAAAGTAATCAATTCACCTTTTCTCATAGCACGCAAGGAAAAATCAACTACTCCCAAATAAACGGCATCTGCGCCATAATTTATTGCATATTCCAATTTTTCAATATTGCCAGCAGGCAGTAATAATTCAACTTTTTTCATAATAATCGGATAATAATTCAAACACACCAAATAATCAACCAAATAGGTGATGTAGAAATTTCATAAAAATAGAAAATAGATATATAACCCACGAGAAAGAGAGAATAAAATATGAAAACAATTACTAACGCAACTGCAACTATTAAAGAAATTTGGTCTTATCAAAATCCTGTAATGCACACATGGTTTTTATTCAGTGCTGCATCTGTGGGGTGCATGTTTACCTTGCTATTTTTTATGTTTTAGGAATTTATAAAATAAATTTTTCGTAACCCCCTATTTAAACAAGAATCAAACTGATTCTTGTTTTTGTTTAACCGCCCCCTGCGCTCTCCTAATTTTAGGAGAGGGAATAAAAAACGAAACAATTTTCCACTTTCCATTTTCAATTATATAAACCCCTCTCCTGTCCTTTCGGACACCCTCCCCCAAGGGAGGGGCAATAAAAAAACGAAACAATTTTCCACTTTCCATTTTCAATTTTCAATTAATAAAAAGCCTGCCCTCTTGCCTTCTGAACTTCTGTTTCAATTTTACCCCCCCTTGCATGAATTTTTTTTTCGTAATATGATATTTTTAGCCGAAATAGGCTTTGGTATGCCTATGAAGCTATGGAAACACTACTTTAAACAAAAAGGAGAAGAAAATGCCAAAAATGAAAACTCACAAGTCCGCAGCAAAACGCTACAAAGTTACTGCAAGCGGCAAAATTATGAAAAGACAAGCAGGCATAGGCCACTTGCTCCAACACAAGTCAGCATCAAGAAAACGCAGAATTTTCAAGATGGTTGACGTTTCTGAGTCACATGTAAAACTGGTTTCTTACGAGTTACCATACAAGAAGTATTCAAGATAGGAGCATGAAAAATGAGAATTAGACGTGGTAGTGCCGGTGTTAAAAGGCACAAGAAAATATTAAAGCTTGCTAAAGGTTTTATCGGTGCAAGAAGTCGCATCTTCAAAGTTGCTAATATAGCAGTTATGAAGGCTTTGAAATACGCTTACAGAGACAGACGTACTACAAAACGTAATATGAGAAGATTATGGATTGTCAGAATTAACGCTGCTGTCAGACAACGCGGTATGAGCTATTCAAAATTCGTTAACGCTTGCAAAAAAGCTAATGTTGTTGTTAACAGAAAGATGTTAGCTGATTTGGCAGTTAGAGATGCTGAAGCTTTTGATGTACTTTTTGAAACTATTTCAAAATAAGATAAAGCAAAGTCTAAAAAAAAGAACGAGTTCGTAAAGAATTCGTTCTTTTTTATTGTTTAACAAAATATTTCTTTAATTTCAGTATCATTACCAGACATAAAACTATTGATGCAGATAATAAACCGTACCAAAATCCGGCTAATTTCAATCCGACTTTGAATGATAAATAATAACCTAACGGAATCGAAACAAGCCAGTAAGCAAGAAAATTGGCTAATAATACGATTTTTGTCTGTTTTATCCCCTTGCAAATCCCTGATAACGAGATTTGTAATCCGTCAAAGATTTGGAAACAAGCAAGGATAAACATAATTGGAATAGCAATTTTAAATAGTTCCGCATCTTTTGTAAAAATCGAAACAATAAATTTCGGAAAACTTGTAAAAATTATGGCACTGCATATCATAAACGCGACAGACATTGCAGTTCCGATAAATGAGTATTTTTTTAAATCCGTAAAGTTGTTTGAACCGTTAGCATAACCGACTTTTACGGCAATCGCATTTGATATTGCAAACGGAACCATAAATGAAACGGTTGTCAGGGTGCAAACCAAGTTTTGTGCAGCAGCATATACTCCCGAAACTCTGCCCATAAGTATTGCTATACTGTTGAATGCAACAAATTCTACTAATATTGCCATTGATATAGGTAATCCGATTTTTAGCAGGTTTTTATAATAGCTTTTCTCATGGAAATTACGCAATTTCATTTGGTTATAACAATATATCAATAATGTAAATCCCATAAAATACCTTACTATAAAACTTGAAATAGCAAGCCCGATAACACCCATAGAAGGAATTATCCCCCAGCCGAATACGAAAATAATATTCAGTATTAAATTTAAAAATACGCAAAATATCGTTAATAAATTAGGAAATAAAACAATTTCAAAAGCCTGCAAAAATTCTTTTAATGAATGGTGCAAACCACCGCCAAATGTAGAAAATGCGCTGATGAACATATAATCCTGTATCGGTTTTATAAGATGAGCTTCAAAACCCATTTTAGGTATTAACGGAATAAATGCTAAAATTGCAACGGCCGAAATTAATGCCCAAAATAATGCAAACTTTATTGACGGATAAAAATATCTTTTTATAGGTTTATTTTCTCCTCGATAATTTGATAATAACGGTGAAATACTTGAGGTTAAACCTATTGCAATTGTCATAATACAGTTTACTATGGCTGCAGCAATACTAATAGCAGCAAAAGTGTCCGTCGAGTGACGCCCCGCGACAATCACATCGCCAACACCTATGAGAATGAACCCCAAATTGCCCATTACAATAGGCCCTGCAATTGCAAGAAGATTTTTTATGTATTCCCTAATCGACGTAGTGTGCATAAACTGATTATATCATAAATAATATTATTGAAGTTATTTGTTACCTTTTATTTGCTCATCCACATCTGCTAATGATTTGATTGCGTATGAACGCAATTCTTTTGCTGTAGAGTTTTCAGGATTTAATTTTATTGCTATGTTCAAATCATCCAATGCAATTAAGTAGTTCTTTTGTTTGCAAAAAATTATTGCTCTTGTCAAATATTTTTCCGAATCACTCCCGTCAAGTTTTATGGCAGTATTCAAATCTGTAACAGCTTTTTCTAAATCTCCGCCGGATCTGCTGATTAGAGAACCTCTGTTGTAATAATATATGGCTTCTTCAGGCTTTAATTCGATTGCTTTTGTATAATCGTCAAGCGCCGATACATTGTTGTTAAGTTTTTCTTCTGCCAAACCTCTGTTGTAATATGCAGAATCATTTTTAGGTGATAATGTGATTACTTTTGTAAAATCTTCTATGGCTTCTTCGTATTTTTCTGCGCCAAAATATGCCAAACCGCGATTAAAATATGATTTTTTTGAAGCTTTTTGTGTTTCTATAACTTTCGAATAATCTTTGATTGCTGATTTGTAATCTTTTAAATAATATAGTGCGCCGCCTCGATTTATATATGCATCAATATTAGAAGGGTTTAGGTCTAAAACTACATTATAATCCTCTATTGCTCCTTGATAATCTCCTTGATTGCGTTTTGCTATTGCGCGATTGTAATATGCCATTTCATTTTCGGAGTCTATAGAAATCAATTTTGTAAAATCTTCTATCGCTGCATCATATTTTTTCAGTAATATTTCGGTCATTCCGCGATTTAGATATGCATTTGTGTTTTCGGAATTGATTTCCAGTTCTTTTGTAAAATCTTCAATAACTTCATCATATTCTTTGAGTTTTGTGCGTGCCAAACCGCGATTATAGTACAAATTTGATTTATCAGGGGTAATTTCAAGCGCTTTAGTATAATCCGATATGGCATCTTCGTATTTTTCTTGTAAATATCTGACATTTCCACGCTTCGAATACGCTTCCGAACTGTTTGGATTCAGTTCAATAACTTTGTTGTAACATTGAATAGCGTTATCATATTGTTTTTCTTTAATAAAATCATCGGCTAAATTGATATAAATAACTTCTTTTTTTTGATTTCTTGTCATTCTTGCAGAACACAAAGAAGAAACACTAAACATTTCGCCTAGCATCAATACCGTTAGTATTGCAGATATAAGTTGGATTTTTTTCATAAGCACACCCATAAATTGAATAATTCAATTTTGGTATATGTTAAGAATATTACAAACAAGCCTATAAGTCAAATTAGACACTTGTCGTAAGTGAAGGTGCAATAGTGATAAATTGACGAACCAAATCGCTGTCCCATTGTATTCCTGCGCCTTCTTGTAATATAGAGCAGGCTTTTTCAATAGGCATACCTTTTCTGTATGGTCTGTCGCTGACAAGTGCATGATATGCATCCGCAACCGATACGATTCTTGCCTCCAACGGAATTTCTTCTCCTTTTAATCCGTTCGGGTAACCTTTGCCATCCAATCTTTCGTGATGGAATTTTACGATTGGTATAAATTCTCTTAACGCTTCGTTAGGAGCTAAAACTTTTTCCGCTCCTATTGTCGGGTGTTGTTTCATTATTTCCCATTCGTCATCATCAAGTTTGCCCGGTTTTTTCAATACATTTTCAGGAATTCCGATTTTACCTATATCATGAAGCATAGCACCGATTTTTATTCGTTCTACATCAGCTTCAGGCAGGTTGATTGCTCTTGCCAATGCTTCCGAATATCTTGAAACTGATGTTGAATGTCCCTTTGTATAAGGATCTTTAGCATCAATTGCACCTGCTAATGATGTTACCATTTCCATCAGGTTGTTATGGTTTAAAATTTCTACATTATTAATCCTTTTTACAAGTTCATCCTCAAAATTTATTCCGTTTTCAAAGTGGCGTTTTGCAAGAATTTCCGCAAACGAATTAATTGCAACATCGTCCCAGAAGTTAAAATCTTCTGCGCTTACAATTGCGGACATACCTTCTTTATAGCCTTTGGCTTGTGAAATAAACATAGCCTGCTCTGCAAGTAAAAGTAGTTTTTCTTGTTCCTGAGCTGAATCAGGATATGTTGCAACACCGACAGAAACTTTTACAGGTCCGACATCATCAACAAAACAGCAAGATAATGTATATGTTATGTATTCAGCCATATATTTTGCGTTTCTGGTATCTGTTTCAGGCATAATAACAGCTATTTCATCTCCGCCATAACGTCCTGCTGAGTCTGTATTTTTAATATTTTGTTTTACTTTATCCGCAATAATTTTTATTACTTCATCACCTTTTGCATGTCCGAGTTCTCTATTAATTTTTGAAATGTTATTTACGTCAAACATTATAACCGACAAAGGTTTTTCGTTATCTTTTGCTTTAGCAAGTTCTTTTGCCAGAACTTCCTGAAATCCTCTGTGGGTGTATAAAGATGTTAACGTATCAGTATTTGCAAATTTGTTTGTTTGTTCCAATAATTGACTGTTGTGAATGAACATTCCTGTATAATTTGCCATAAAAGTTATAAAATTTACGTTCAAATGCGAAATGCTTTTACCTATCAATAAAACTCCTACAACTTTATTGACAGAAATCATCGGAACAATTACAGATTCTGTTTGAGACAGATAAGGAATATTCAGGTAGCCGATACTGTCTTTTTCTTGAATTGTTTTATTATTAAAACATTCAATTATCGGATTTGTATCATCTGATAAAAATATTTTTGAGCTGTATGAATCCCCCGTTTTGCAATGAAGTTTGAGATTTATACATTTTGATTTTTCATGGAACAAGCCATAACCAATAAAATTCCAGCCTAATTTATCAACAAAAATATTGCTCAATTTTGAAAATAAATTAATTATACTTGTGTTATCCTGAAATACATCTGAAACCTGTTTCATTAAAGCAGCATAATTTATATTTGTGGCAATATTTTCTTTTGCCATAGGCGGTTTGGCTTTAGATGTTGTTATGTTGAAATGATTTATTGTTTCTACAATAGAACTAAAACTTGCATTATTAGTAAATGGATTTATTTTTTTTGAAGTTTTTGTTTTTTGTTTTGTTTTTTCTGTTTTGTAAGGATTGTTAGCATGTCCTTGTGAAATTTTTGCAGCAGAAACACCTGAAGCTTCTTCTATTTGATTAACTATGTTATCAATAGGATTTGAGCTCAAATTGTGTGCATCATTTGTGTTTGATGCTTTTTTTAATTTTTTATCAGCTTGTTCCAAGTTATGCTACCTTTACTTTTTTCTATAAAGTTTGTGATGAAACTTTTTTGACAAAATTTTATCACATTTTTACATATCTTAATTCTACCCTATATCGAGAATAAATAGCAATACTACAAACAGACGGGATACCAACAAATCCCGCAAAAATTTTTTCGTGTTATATTACTACACTTATAGTATAAAATATTTTTTATTAATTTTAAACCCTTTTGTTAAGTAATATTTACAAATTCGGGTTTTTCATTGTGGCAAAACTGCATATCGTATAGTTTTTTGTATTCACCGTTAGGGATTGACAGGAGTTCTTCGTGGGTTCCGAGCTCTGTGATGTATCCGTTATTTATCACTGCAATCCTATCGGCGTTTTGTATTGTTGAGAGTCGGTGTGCGATTACAAAAACGGTTCTGTCTTTCATCAAATTATCGATAGCTTGTTGAACTATATGTTCTGATTGATTATCAAGTGCTGATGTTGCTTCATCAAGAACAAGAATCGGAGCATTTTTTAAAAATGCGCGAGCTATGCCTATTCGTTGTTTTTGACCGCCCGATAATAACATCCCGCGTTCGCCTATAGGGGTATCTAATCCTTTTTCCAATGAATTTACAAAATTCTCCAAATAAGAATCTTTGACGGCTTTTTTAATATCTTCTTCCGTTGCCGATAAATTGCCCAGTTTGATATTTTCTTTTATTGTGCCGTCAAATAAGAAATTATCCTGAAAAACGACGGCTACATTTTTTCTCAATGAATCAACTTTTATATCGTTTATTGAAATATCATCAAAAGTTAAATCGCCGTTTTTCACATTATAAAATCTTGGCAAAAGATTAACCAAGGTTGATTTGCCTCCGCCGGAATTCCCGACAAAAGCGATTGTTTCACCTTTTTTAACGTCTAATGATATGCCGTTTAAGACGCGTTTACCTTTTATGTATGAAAATTTAATGTCTTTAAATGATATTTTATCGTTAAATTGAGGGAAATCGATTGCGGTTTCTTTATCTGTTATAGACGGAACTTTTTCTAATTTTGAAACAACTCTTTCCATTGCACACAAACATGTCGAAATTCCTTTTGCGTTGTTACCGAGCCCTTTAATAGGGGTATAAAGCATTATTAATGCAGTAATAAATGAAACAAATTGACCTGCGCTCAATTGACCTTTGGTAATAAAATAACTGCCTAAACCGATAACTAAAGCTATTCCGATTGAAACAATTATATGCATCATCGGAGAAAGCCAACCTGTGTGACGTGTTATTTTCATCTTCAACCCAAAAACCGTATTAACAAGTTTTTTAAATTGTTCCTGTTTTATATCGTATAAATTGTAACCTGAAATTACTTTATTACCGGCAAAGGCTTCGTTATATACCGTAAATACTTTGGCATTTTCGCCTTCGGATTGGTTATACACATCTTTTATTGCGGATTTTATTTTCATCAAAGGTATCATTGCGCAAGTCAATACAAAAACAGCAATCAATGCTAATTGCCAAGAGTTATAAAACAAAACACCCGTTAATGATAATGATGAGAATAATCTTGAAATACAGGTTTTCATATTGGTTAATAAACCGCTGCAAGATTTTTCGGCATCCATATTGTATGCTTTTATTATTTTTCCTGAAGTTTGTTTTTCAAAAAATCCCGGAGCTTGACGCATAAGTTTTGAATATAGAGTTATTTTCAAATCGTTTGTAACTTTTCCGCCGACCCAATCATTCATATAGGTTGCAATATAGTTTAAACTCCCCTGAACCGTCGTAAACAATACAATCAAAATCGGCAAATACCAAGCAGATTGCATTTGTTTATCCATCATTACAACATCCATATAAGGCTTTAGCGCTAAAGCTATGACAGCATCCAACGCCCCTATCGGAATTGCCAAGCCAAGTGCTAAAAGTGTTCTGAATAAATACGGTTTAAAATACGGCAAAATTGTAGAAAGACAATGATAATTTTCATCATTACCGAATTTTTTGTCTAAATTTTGTTTTATATTTGCAAAAAGTTTCGCCATCAAGCCTTTATCCTCATAAAAATATATTAGCTTAAAAATTTATTTTTTAAATATTTAGCGCTCGGTGATTCTATAAAATGATATGTTAAAACTCCACCTGTAAGTATTACAAAAAGCATTATAATAACAGGTAATATCGGATGTATATGTACAAATTCAGACTGATTTTTCCATAAAGAAAGTCCGAAAATTCTAATGATTACATAGTGTATTACATACAGACTGTACTGATATTTCCCTAAAAATACCCATATATCTTTATCCAAAAATTTTGAAAAGTATCCTTTTCGTATGATTAAAAGAATTAACAAAAATACAAAAGTTAAAACTATAATGAGATTATTTTTACTTTTATGAATAAACATCATCCACCAAATCATATATGAGAACAGCCCGAGTTCTGATATAGTAAAAATGATTTTTTGCCATAATTTCGGTTCAAAATTATTAATTCTGTCAATATTATTTTTATACAAATAACCGATCATTGTGCCTAAACCGATTCCCCCTAAAGCCCTTAAAAATCCGATATTTAATACGCAATAATTTTTCAACGGATTTGCAAATGAGCCGTGTTGTAAAAGTTCTATCGCAGTATAAGAAAAAATAATTAAAGGAATGGTTATTTTTGTATAAAA
>OMVC01000076.1 GCA_900314375.1 uncultured bacterium | reverse complement strand
CTTTTGAAGAAGAATTATATAAACAATATTTGGATTGCGGCGAACTTTATCACCCCAACGTGAGAGTAATATTTAATCAGGATATGCTTGATAACAATATTTATTTTTATGAATTTTTCCAATTTGCAGATCTGATGATAACGGATTTTTCATCAATCGGAATAGACTATTTAATAACTAAAAAACCTATTATATTTTTAAATTCATTAGCTGAAGATTATAATAATACAAGAGGTTTTATACTTGAAGATAATTATGAATTATTAGAAGCAGGACTAAAAGCACACAATTTTGCAGAAATGATGAACGCCATAAATGATACTTTAACTAATGATTCATATAGAGAAAAAAGATTAGCGCAATTGCCATTGTTACATAAATATTGCGATTCAAAAGCATCAGAACGCATATTTAATATTATGAAAAACTTATAACATATTATTTTCTGCTTTACAGTAGGTAAATTTTTCCGATTATATTTATTGACCGCTATAAATGTCCGTGCAACCATATTATATAGAGGAAGGACATTTATGGAAGATAGTAATACCCCGATACAAGAATGGCGGCCGAAAAAAAATCCTTGGCTGATATCAATACCTTTGATGGCAGCAGTATTTATGTTTGCTCTGGATGAAACAATATCAAACGTTGCTTTGCCGTATATGGCAGGCTCGTTTTCTTGTTCTCATTCGGAAGCCACTTGGGTTATTACTTTTTATTTGATAGCGAGCGGAATTATCATTCCGGCAGTTGATTTTTTCTGTAAATTTTTTGGCAGAAAGAATTTCTTTTTGTTGAGTATAATAATATTCACTCTATCCTCGTTTTTATGCGGAATATCAAACTCCCTTATTATGATGGTTTTTGCAAGGTTTATGCAAGGGGTCGGCGGAGGTGCAATATTACCGTTATCGCAAGCGATTATGCTTGAAAGTTTTCCAAGAGAAAAACGTCCTCAAGCAATGGCATTATTCGGGCTTGGGGTTGTATTTGCTCCAATTGTAGGTCCTGCAGTAGGCGGGTGGATTACTGAAAACTGGTCTTGGCCATATATTTATTTTATCAATATTCCGATAGGCTTTGCGGTATTAGCATTAGCAAAAGAATTACTTGAAGAACCGCCTTATGCAAAAAGACAAAAAGGGGTAAAAATGGACTACATCGGGTTTACATTTTTATCAATATGGCTTGTATGCTTACAAATAGTATTAGATAAAGGTAATGATGCAGACTGGTTTGGTTCTGTATGGATTTGCTGGTTAACATTTATATCTTGTTTGTCAGGTTTGCTGTTTGTAATTTCACAATTCAAATTAAAAAACCCGCTAACTGACTTGAGAGTATTAAAAGACAGAAATTTCTTTTTTGGAACAATAATTCAGACGGTTTTAGTAGCATCAATGATGGCATCAAGTGCAATGCTTCCTTCAATGTTACAGAGAATGATGGGCTATACCTCTTTCTTAAGTGGCGTTTCAATGGTCCCGAGAGGTGGGGGCTGCTTATTGGCAACATTTATTACTGCGGCACTGTTAGGCAAATTCGGTGAAAAACGATACGTTTTTACCGGTTTAATAATTTTAGGTTTAGGCGGATTATCTTTCGGTATGATAAATCTGCAAATTTCACTTGCAAACATCGGATTTCCCAATTTTCTTTTCGGATTAGGAATGGTTATGGCTATGGTACCTTTAATTGACATGTCTTGCAGAACACTACGAAACGAACAACTGACCAACGCCAGCGGAATACAGAATTTGATTAAAAATGTGGGCGCAGCAATAGGCACATCACTTGTTACTACTTGCGTTTCAAGATTTGCACAAACTCATCAATATATGATGGTTGGAAAATTATCCGAGCTCAATCCGGCCTTTATTGAACGCGCACAAAATCTTACAGGTGCAATGCTTTCAAACAATATGGATATCGGAACAGCAACTCACGCGGCTTATGGCTTATTATATAATGAATTGCTCAGACAATCAGCGCTATGGGCATATATAGATACTTTTAGGATTTTTGCAATTGCCGCTTTTATGATTATTCCTTTATTATTATTTTTGAAAACCCAAAAAACTGCATAAAAATAACTGTATTTGTTATAATTAAATTATGGAAGCAAAAGAACTTATCAAATATCTTAAAAGTATAGGCTTGGAAGTTCACACAACAACTAAAGCGCGCGGGAACCAAGGATTTTATTTGCATAACAGGATTGACATATCAAAAAATATTAAGCCTGAACGCCTTATGCCAACATTGCTACACGAATTTGCGCATTATATTCATTCGAAAATAGAACCTTTTATGGAAAAAACAGGCGGAACTATTGAAAAAATATTTGATGATAATGATTCTAAATTTTATGAAGATGAGTTACTTGAGGTGACGAAATTTGTTGATAATAATTCTAAATGTGAAAAATTAGAAGAACATAAAAAAATAATCAAATCAAAAATTTCCGATTATGAACAAATAATAAAAGAAAAATACCCCCATTTTCAGCGTTCAAAAAAATTTTGCGAATTTGACAGATATATAAAAGGTTCAAAAGCAAAGTATTTATTGAAATATGACAGAGTAAAACTTGTAACACGCGGGCTAAATAAGAAAACAGAAATATATTCCATAGATAATATAGAAAATGATTTTTGCGATATGCCAAAAGAATTTGCGGCATACATTCGCCTGAAATCATGTCAAAAGCGACAATCTCGCGTCAGTTCAAAAATAAACCGTATGAATAAGTATTATAAACGCCCGACAGAACTTTTTGCAAGATTTGTTGAGGGGCTATATATAAATTCAGCGCAAGTACAAAAACTTGCGCCAAATTGTTATAAACGTTTTTATGAACTTCTTAATTGTGGTTATTATAAAGAATTACATGAAGTTTCTGAAGATTTTATCAACCGCATTGAAGTATGATTCTGTCAGACGTGTTTTTAATTGAGCTTTTTCTTTCATTGCGTTAATTTCAGAACCTGCTGTTTCAAATAAATTTTTTATTGCTGCTTCAGAGCGTTCTTTATCTGTCGGATATTCGGCACGAATTTTTACCAATTCATCATTATCTAAAAATTTTCCGCCGCAGGTATAACAATCATCTACAACAACATCACCATTAATTTTTGTTGTATTTTTTACCATTGGCGCTCCACAACATGGACATATTCTCGAAGTTTCGGTATCAACTTTTGCAAATTCTTTACCTTTTACTTTTTCTAATATTTTTTCAATATCTTCGTGTTCTTCGTTAAATTTATCAAATTCTCTGTTATCAAAAAATATTCCACCGCAGCCATCTGTACATATATCAATATTAACACCTGCATCGGCTATAAATATTTTTTCCATATCCTTACCGCAAGCGGGACATTTTATAGTTTCAATAGTATCAGCCATTTTTCTCTCCTTTTATACTTACAGTTGCATCATACAATATTTTATCATTTGTGTAAAATAAAGCATCATACGGAAGAATTATATTAAACATAATAATTTTGTAATAATCAAAAAATATTGTATAATAATTCAAAAGGAATATTTTATGATTAGTAAAATAAATACGCAAGACGATTATATAAAAAACGGGATAGCACTCACTATAAAAAAAGAATATTCAGATGCGCAAGAAAACATAGAAAAAGCTTACGAACTGGCAAGAGCAAATAATTCATTGGAAGACATTTCAGTATGTTTAAGTATTATTGCATTTTTACAATATTCTCAAAATAATAATGAAGTTGCACAGGTATTATCAGTTTTAGATGATGCGGATTACATGGCAAATCGTGCGGAAAGCATTACTGCACATCTAGTAAACGAGCTTGTTCGCGGAAATATCAATTTTTGCGAAAATGTAAAAGATGTTGCACTTATTCATTATAA